>DOHJ01000129.1:16089-19735 GCA_003535335.1 Paracoccaceae bacterium
CATCTTCGCTCTGCACTTGCGTTGTGGCCTGCACATTATCAAAGAACGAAGGCTCCTCAACGGGTGCTGCAACAGCAGGTTCTGCCACGGCTTCGGCAACCGGCGCATGGCTTGCAGCCGCAGCTTGTTGTTGCAGCGGCTCGGCCATCGAACGGCGCGGAACCGGCATTTCTGTATTCACATCAACCGCATCAATACCGGTGGCAACCACCGAAACGCGCATCATGCCGTTTATATCTGTATCCAGCGTCGAACCAACGATGATATTTGCTTCCGGGTCCACTTCTTCGCGGATCCGGTTTGCGGCCTCGTCCAGCTCGAACAAGGTCAGATCATAACCACCGGTGATGTTGATCAGAACACCTTTGGCACCCTTCAGGCTGATTTCATCCAGTAGCGGATTGGCAATGGCTTTTTCTGCCGCCTGAATGGCGCGATCTTCACCTTCGCCTTCGCCCGTGCCCATCATCGCCTTGCCCATTTCGTCCATTACAGCGCGAACATCGGCAAAATCCAGATTGATCAGGCCGGGGCGAACCATTAGATCGGTCACACCCTTAACACCTTGGTACAAAACATCATCGGCCAGCGAGAACGCTTCGGTAAAGGTGGTTTTTTCATTGGCCAGACGGAACAGGTTCTGGTTTGGAATAATAATCAGCGTATCCACAACTTTTTGCAGCGCCTCGACACCCTCTTCGGCCTGACGCATGCGTTTTACGCCCTCGAACTGGAACGGTTTTGTTACAACGCCAACCGTCAGAACGCCCATTTCGCGTGCTGCTTGTGCAATAATTGGTGCCGCACCGGTTCCGGTGCCGCCGCCCATTCCAGCGGTGATGAAACACATATGCGCGCCGGCCAGTTGATCAACGATCGCCTCGATGCTTTCCTCGGCAGAAGCAGCCCCGACCGCCGGGCGCGCGCCGGCACCCAGACCTTCGGTGACTTTGACACCCATCTGGATTTTCTCGACAGCATTGCTTTGTTGCAACGCCTGCGCATCGGTGTTTGCCACCACAAACTCGACCCCGTGCAGTTCTTTTTCGATCATGTTGTTGACCGCGTTACCACCTGCCCCGCCAACACCAAAAACCGTAATATGCGGTTTAAGATCCTGTTCAAGATTTTCCACAAAATTCAATGCCATTTATACATCCACCTGTTTGTACGTTCCCGGCCTTAATTCGACCGCTGATTGCCTACTCTTAATTGATCTTATCCACAGATCGACCAAACGTCACCTAAAAAACGCATAATCACCACAAAATATGGTGTATTTATTCTAATTTTCGGCAGGATTTCGCCATGTTCACCATATGTTGCGGATTACCAGTTGTCTTTGAACCATTTAACCGCACGTTTTAGGGACCGTGCGGGGTACTTATCGGCTGGAATATCAAAATCCCACCACTCGTCTTGTGGCTTGGCCGCATGCAAACATAGCCCGACAGACGATGCAAATGCAGGTCCGGTCGCTGCTTGTGGCAGACCCTGAACCCGCATTGGACGGCCAAGGCGCACTTGTTGGCCCAGAATTTTCGAGGCAAGCCCCTCAAGACCGGGGATCTGGCTGCTGCCGCCCGTAAGTACAATTTGCTGGCTGGGAAGATGCTCGAAACCGGCCGCATCCAGACAGCTGCGCACCTCTTCCAGAATTTCCTCGACCCGGGGGCGCATAATCCCGATCAACTCGGCGCGGCTAACCGTGCGCCGGTCATGTTCCCAATCGCCGGTTTCGCCGCCGACCTCGATCATGTCACGATCATCCATACCCGTGGCAACAACCCCGCCGTAAAATGTCTTGATCCGTTCGGCCGTAGCCATCGAAACCTGCAAGCCCTGCGAAATGTCGGAGGTAATATTATCGCCGCCCATGCGGACCGCATCGGAATAGATCATGTGTTTTTTGATAAAAATAGACAGACCGGTTGCGCCGCCACCCATATCAATACAGGCCGCGCCCAGTTCCTGTTCGTCTTCGACCAGCGATGACAGGCCGGAAACATAAGCCGACGAGGCCAGACCGGCAACCTCCAGATCACAACGTTTGATGCAATGCAGCAGATTGCCAACAACATGGGCATCCACCGTCATCATGTGCAAATCGGCCGCCAGCTGGTTGCCGATTTGGCCGCGCGGATCACCCAGACCCGAACGATGATCCAGCGCAAAATTGATCGGCTGGGCATGCAAAACTTCGCGATCTTCGCCAAAATCAGGGACAGTGCAAGCCGCCAACACGTGCGAGACATCATCCTCGGTTACCACAGCATCATGCAAATCAATCTGCCCGTCCAACCCGTAAGAACGCGGTTTGGCGCCGGCAAAACAGGCAATTACATGATCAACCCGCAGGTTTGCCATTTTCTGGGCCGCCTGAATAACCGTGCGCACCGCGCGTTCGGTTTCCTGCATCGCGTCCACTTCGCCAAACCGCACCCCGCGCGAACGGGTCGTTGCGGCACCAATCACCCGAAAACCCGATTGACCGGCCATCGCGCCAATTTCATCACCGGCGACAAACCGTTCGGTTCCATCAAAGCGCAGAACCAGACAGGCAACTTTCGAAGTACCCACATCAAGCACCGCAACAACACCGCGCTGCATTGCGGTTTTTCGCATGTGGCGCATTGCCCGTTGGGTTGCATATAAATCAGTCATCATTACTCTCCCTCATTGCTGCGCCCTGATCTGCCGCAGCGCTTTTAGCGCGCTATCAGCAATACGGATCGTGGGTCGTTTTGCATTTCTCATATCAATTTTGGTTAATTCACGCGCCAGCAAATCCTGGGCTGTGTTCAAGGCAATCACCCGCTCTAATGCAAGGATTGGTTGTTTTTCCGGCAGTAAAATCCGCTGGCCCCGATCCAGCACCAGATCCCAGCGCCGCTGCCCCATTCGCTCAAGGCCGCGCACCCGATGCGCCAGCGGTGCAGCGGCTGCAAAAATTTGCCGGGCTTGCGCCACATGCTGGTCAGCACCGGCACCGGCAACCAGCTGTAAATCAGAACGATCAACACGACTGCCAAGCGACACCACACGGTGTCCGCCCGCATCAATCAGCTGTAAATCATCGGCACTGCGCCAAACCAGCGCCGGCACACGTTCGCTTACAGTTATTTGCAAAATCCCCTTGCGCACCTGCACAACCACATCGGCCACCACATCCAGCGCCGCAATTTCAGACCGCATTGCCTCCAGATCCAGATCAAAAGCGCTAATCGGAAAATCAATCGGCAGACTTTGACGAATAGTTTCCGCCAAGGCCACTTGGGCCCCGTCGATCGCCATCAGCTTGACCATAAACTCTGGCCGCTCTTCGATCGAGCGGCGAATGTCGCTGATTTTCTGACCCATTGCATCACGGCGGTCCTGGCTTGACAGCACAACAAGCACCGTGGCCCCAATCAACAAAACAGGCAATCCAAGACGCAAAAACCGCCTGAAACCGGGGCGCAACATCATGCGCTGGGTTTTATAGGCAACGCGGCTTGGGGCCGGATCATGACGTGGCGGGACTACCTGTTGCATGAGGCATCCTCCACCATCCAGCGGGTTAATTCCACAAACGATATGCCGCAATGCGCAGCCTGTTCGGGCGAAAGCGAAGTGGGCGTCATGCCGGGCTGCGTGTTGGTTTCCA
>DOHJ01000129.1:20061-21774 GCA_003535335.1 Paracoccaceae bacterium
CAGGATCAAACCATCCAGACCGCGGGTTTCATCCCAGCGGAAATCGGTGCGGCTTAGCCCGCGACAGCCCAGAACCCGATGGGCACGCAAAGCAAAATCAAGGCAAGCTTTGGTGATTTCCTCAGGAATCTCAGCAGGAAGAACATGACGAGAGCCACCTTCAACATATTTCGCATCATAATCATACCACCCGTCAGTCAAAATATCGGTCACACCCAGCGCGCGATCATGCATCACCGTGGTGGTCAGCTCGCGACCCGGGGCAAAGGCCTCGACCATCACCGATTGGGGCATATCGGCCGCTAATTGTGGTGCTCCGTTGGCATTATCGTGCACCAGATAAATACCAACGGAGGAGCCTTCGTTATTCGGCTTTACCACGTAAGGAGGGATCATAACGTGGCGGGCACGAACATCGCCGGAATTTGCAATAATACTTTTAACAACCGGCAAACCGGCCGATTGATAGGCCGCCTTGGCGCGCGCCTTGTCCATTGCCAGCGCCGAGGCCAAAATGCCGGAATGGGTGTAAGGGATTTGCATCCACTCCAACAAACCCTGCACGCAGCCATCTTCGCCAAACCGGCCATGCAGCGCGTTAAAGGCAACATCGGGGGAAATTTCGGATAGCCGTGCGCACAGATCTGGACCTGCGTCCACCTCAACCACTTCAAAATCTGCTTCCCGAAGAGCGATCGAGCACTCGTGCCCCGTGGATAAAGACACCTCGCGCTCATGCGAAGGCCCACCCATTAATACCGCAACTTTCGGGGTTGTCCTGCTCGACATACCCGCCTCGTGCATTTTGCCTACAGGGCCTTTTGCGGCCCCTTATTGATTAATTGTTCAAACGTCCGGTTCACCGATCCGCCTGATTTCCCACTCTAGCGTCAAACCGGTTGATTTGAAAACCCTTTTAATCACTTCTTCACCAAGTTTCTCTAACTCTGCGGCAGTTGCGCCACCTTTGTTAATCATAAAATTGGGGTGCATTTCGCTCATTTGCGCTCCACCTATGGTAAATCCGCGCAAACCGGCGTCATCGATTACCTTCCACGCCTTCAACTCGTGACTGTCGTCATCCTGTCCGGTCGAACTAAAACCGGCCGGATTGCGAAAGGTCGATCCGGCGCTGCGCTCTTTTGTGGGCTGGGTTGCGTTGCGCTTGGCCAGCTGCTCAGTCATGCGCCGCTCCAACACTTGCGCATCGCCGCTTGGCGCTTTGAAAACCACCTCGGTAATAATTGTGTCGGCTGGCAGTTTTGTCTGGCGATAGCCAAATTGCAAATCATCCGCCGTCAGGCTGATTTTTTCACCAGCCCGCGTCACCGCCTTGGCGCTGACAAAAACATCGGCCACATAATGACCGTAACAGCCCGCATTCATCCGAACAGCTCCGCCAACCCCGCCGGGAATGGTGCGCAGAAATGTCAGATCCAGCCCCAGCGCCGCAGCCTTGCGCGCCAGCATGGCGTCCAGCATGGCGGCACCGGTGGTGATGCGATTTCCATCAAATTCAACCCCGTTAAACCCACGGCCCAGCCGGATCACCACACCGCGAATGCCACCGTCACGCACAATCAGGTTGCTGCCAACCCCGATGGGAAATACCGGAATTTCGGGGTCGAGCGCCGCCAGAAAATCCGCCAGATCATCGACATCGGCGGGTTGAAACAACAAATCGGCAGGGCCACCGACCCGCAACCAGGTCAG
>DOHJ01000174.1:0-1796 GCA_003535335.1 Paracoccaceae bacterium
CCAACCGATATCGCGCTAATGGTGCAAGCCCCGATTTTTCACGTAAATGGCGATGATCCCGAGGCCGTGGTTCACGCCGCCAAGATTGCCACCGAGTTCCGGCAAAAATTTAACAAAGATGTGGTGATCGATATGTTCTGTTACCGCAGGTTTGGTCACAACGAGGGTGATGAGCCGATGTTCACCAACCCGTTGATGTATAAAACTATTAAAAAGCATAAAACCACGCTGCAACTTTATACTGAACGTCTGGTCCGTGACGGGTTGATCCCCGAAGGCGAAATCGAAGACATGAAGGCCGCGTTTCAGGCCCATTTGAACAAAGAATTCGAGATCGGTAAAGATTACAAACCCAACAAGGCCGATTGGCTGGATGGTCGCTGGAAACACCTTTCCAAACGCGATGATAATTACCAGCGCGGCGAAACGGCGATTGCACCGGAAACCTACGATCAGGTAGGTGCCGCGCTATCGCACATCCCTGCGGGTTATCCGGTTCATAAAACCGTTGCCCGCATGCTGGATACCAAAAAGAAAGCGATCGATACCGGTGCAAATATCGACTGGGCAACGGGCGAAGCGCTGGCCTTTGGCTCTTTGCTAACCGAAGGTTATCCGGTGCGGCTCGCCGGCCAAGACAGCACCCGCGGCACCTTTAGCCACCGCCATTCTGCGCTGATCAATCAGCAAACCGAAGAACGATATTACCCGCTAAATCACATCCGTGACGGGCAGGCCCCCTATGAGGTCATCGATTCGATGTTGTCGGAATATGCTGTGCTGGGTTTTGAATACGGCTATTCGCTTGCCGAACCCAACACGCTAACACTTTGGGAGGCCCAGTTCGGCGATTTTGCCAATGGTGCCCAGATCATGTTTGACCAGTTTATCAGTTCAGGTGAGCGTAAATGGTTGCGCATGTCCGGCCTTGTGGTGTTGCTGCCGCATGGCTTTGAAGGCCAGGGGCCCGAGCATTCATCGGCCCGTCTGGAACGGTTCTTGCAAATGAGCGCCGAAGACAACTGGATCGTGGCCAATTGCACCACACCGGCCAGTTATTTCCACCTGCTGCGGCGTCAATTGCACCGCTCTTATCGCAAGCCGTTGATATTGATGACACCAAAATCCCTACTGCGTCATAAAATGGCGGTCTCGACCAAGGCCGACTTTGTCACAGGTTCCTCGTTTCACCGCGTTCTTTGGGATGATGCGCAAAAAGGCAATTCCGATACCAAATTGGTTGCCGATGCCAAAATCAAACGCGTGGTTATGTGTTCAGGCAAGCTTTACTACGATTTGTTAAAAACGCGCGACGAACGCGAGATAAAAGACATCTATCTTTTGCGGGTCGAACAATATTACCCGTTCCCGGCAATGTCATTGGCCAAAGAACTGGCGCGGTTTAAAAATGCCGAGGTGCTCTGGTGTCAGGAAGAGCCGAAAAATCAGGGTGCCTGGAGCTTTATTGAACCCAATCTGGAATGGGTTCTGGGTCGTATTGACACCAAATCCAAACGCCCAACCTATGCTGGCCGCCTGTCCTCGGCCTCGCCGGCAACGGGCCTTGGCAAAACCCACAAAGCACAACAAGAAGCGCTGATTGACGACGCGCTCACCATTAAAGGATAACCGATCATGTCCACTGAACTGCGCGTGCCTACCTTAGGCGAATCCGTTACCGAGGCCACAATCGCCACTTGGTTCAAAGCCCCGGGCGATGCCATTGCCGTTGATGAAATGCTCTGTGAACTGGAAACCGACAAAGTCACCGTCGAAGTGCCGTCGCCAGTGGCGGG
>DOHJ01000174.1:2196-2868 GCA_003535335.1 Paracoccaceae bacterium
AACGAAGGCGTAACTGCGGCCCCGGCGCCAACCACCAAAGCAGAGCCGGAACCCGTGACTGCGACCTTGGGCAAAGACATTGAAAACGCCCCTTCGGCCAATAAACTGATGGCGGAAAAAGGCCTGACAGCGGATCAAGTCACAGGCACCGGGCGCGACGGGCGCATTATGAAAGAAGATGTGCAAAATGTTGCCACAGCAACAGCACCCATGCCCGTTGTTGCGGCCCCTGCTGATAACACAGCCCGCGAAGAGCGCGTAAAAATGACCCGCCTGCGCCAAACCATCGCGCGCCGCTTGAAGGAATCGCAAAACACCGCCGCTATGCTGACCACTTATAACGAGGTCGACATGGGCGCGGTGATGGAATTGCGTAAAGAATACAAAGACCTGTTTTTGAAAAAACACGGCGTCAAACTGGGCTTTATGTCGTTTTTTACCAAAGCCTGCTGTCACGCGCTAAAAGAGGTGCCAGACGTGAATGCCGAAATTGATGGCAATGAGGTGGTTTACAAAAAATACGTCAACATGGGCGTGGCTGTCGGTACCCCGACCGGTCTTGTGGTGCCGGTGGTAAATGACGCCGACCAAATGTCATTTTCGCAGATCGAGCAAAAAATAGCCGAGCTGGGCCAAAAAGGCGTGGCCGGAAAACTGACCATGGCCGAAATG
>DOHJ01000021.1:0-2704 GCA_003535335.1 Paracoccaceae bacterium
GGGCCATGTCCCACGGGAAAAATATCCAGGTGTCCTGCGAAACCTCGGTGATGAAACTGTTCACCATCGGGCGGCCTTGGGGTTTGGCGTAAACCGTGGCGATATGGGCTTTGGGGTAAAGGCCCTTGACCACTTCCAGCGTTTTGCCGGTATCGACCAGATCATCGATCACCAAAATGCCGGATCCATCGCCCATCATTTCGGGATCGGGTGATTTCAGCACCTTGGCCTTGGACCGGGCTTTGTGATCGTAGGATTTGATGCTGATGGTATCGACGGTGCGCACATCCAACTCGCGCGCAATGATCATCGCCGGGGCCATGCCGCCACGCGTAATGGCCACAATCGCCCGCCACGCGCCGTTATCAGGCCCCTTGCCATCCAGCCGCCAAGCCAAAGCACGGCTGTCGCGGTGGATTTGATCCCAGCTGATGTGAAAACCTTTTTCATGCGGAAGTTGGGTGCTCATTGGCTGTCCTCGGCTGTTAAATTGCGGTTATTTCTTGCCTGTTACCACGTCAATATCAGGCGCATCAACCGCCTTCATCCCGACAACATGATAACCCGCATCCACATGCAGGTTTTCGCCTGTTACACCAGAACCCAGATCGCTGAGCAGATAAAGTGCGCTTTTGCCCACTTCGTCTTGGGTCACATTGCGACGCAGGGGCGAGTTCAGCTCGTTCCATTTCAGGATGTAACGAAAATCGCCAATGCCCGATGCGGCCAGCGTTTTGATTGGTCCGGCCGAAATCGCATTAACGCGGATGTTGTCTTTGCCCAGATCCTCGGCCAGATATTTCACCGATGCCTCAAGCGCCGCCTTGGCAACCCCCATGACATTATAATGCGGCATCACCTGTTCGGCGCCGTAATAGGTCAGCGTCAGGATCGAGCCACCGTTTGGCATCATTTTTTCGGCCCGCTGGGTCACGGCGGTAAATGTGTAAACCGAAACATCCATCGTCATGCGGAAATTTTCAGCCGAAGTATCGACGTAACGGCCGCGCAATTCCGATTTGTCGGAAAAGCCGATGGCATGCACGACAAAATCCAGACTGCCCCATTCTTTTTCCAGATCGGCAAACATTGCATCAAGTGACGCGGCGTTACTTGCGTCGCAATCATAGAGCTTATCAGCCCCCAGTTGTGTCGCCAGCGGGACCACGCGTTTCTTGAACGCATCTCCCATATAAGAGAACGCCAGTTCAGCGCCGGCACCGGCACAGGCCTTGGCGATTCCCCAAGCGATTGATTTATCATTGGCAAGCCCCATAATCAGGCCGCGCTTTCCGCTAAGTAATCCAGTTGACATTTTGTGCCTTCCACCCATTTTTATCTAGAACCTAACCTTTAGGTGATTGAATGGGCTGGGACAAGCCTATGCTGACTTTAGGATAGGTTGTTTTTCAATTCGGATGGGCGTAGGCCGATCTTGGCTAAAAGGAAACGGTATGACAAAACGGTTTGGAAAATTTGCAGGCGATGATCCGTTTGTGATTGCGCAAAAATGGTTACGCGAGGCAGAATCGGCGGAGCCAAATGATCCGAATGCGATGGCGCTGGCCACAGTTGATACGCAAGGTTTGCCAAATGTACGGATGGTTTTGCTGAAGGATATTGAGCCGAAAGGCTTTGTTTTTTATACAAATTACGAAAGCGCCAAGGCAGATGAGCTGGCTGAAACGGCCAAAGCCGCCTTTGTAATGCACTGGAAAAGCTTGCGTCGCCAGATTCGGGTGCGCGGATCGGTTGAAAAGGTCGATCCGGTGCAGGCTGATGTGTATTTTGCCTCGCGTTCTTTACAAAGCAGGCTTGGGGCTTGGGCTTCTAAACAATCGCGCCCGCTTGCCTCGAAGGCAACCTTGATGGCCGAGCTCGCACGGGTTACAGCCAGCCACGGAACGAATCCTGCGCGCCCGCCGTTTTGGGGTGGCTACAGAATAATTCCGGATGAAATAGAGTTCTGGGCTGATGGGTCCTTTAGGTTGCATGACCGTTTCAGGTGGTGTCGCGAGACACCCAAAGGGGATTGGACAGTGCGCCGTCTGAACCCATAATGGTAACACGGAATAAACATAAAGTTGATTTTTTCCACTTGCACTAAGGGGTGGGTTTGACAATATAGGTTGCCGTACCCGTAAGGCAAACACTGAATGAAAAATAAAGAACAAGAGCCAAATATATGAGCCAGGAAAACACAGAAGAAAAACGGGTAACTGGGATCGTCAAATGGTTTGATCCTGGTAAGGGATTCGGATTTGTGCTGTCTGATGATGGCGGGCCGGACATTTTGCTGCATGCCAATGTTTTGCGGAATTTTGGCCAAAGCTCGGTCGCTGATCAAGCGGTCATCGAGATTTTGGTGCAGGAAACCGAACGTGGAATGCAGACCACTGAAATTTTGAGCATTGAACCGGCATCTACGCTTGATGCCGGGAAAGATGATGATTTTCAGATGCCTGACGATCAAGATGCTGGCGAAATGGAGCCTGCACGGGTGAAGTGGTTTGACAAGGCCAAGGGCTTTGGCTTTGCCAATGTTTTCGGCAATTCGGATGACATTTTCATCCATGTCGAGGTTCTGCGCCGCTCTGGTCTGGCCGATTTGCAACCGGGTGAGGCAATATGTGTCCGCGTGGTTGATGGCGAACGCGGCATTATGGCGTCACATGTTTTATCGTGGGATGCATCATTTCAGGAT
>DOHJ01000021.1:3090-12991 GCA_003535335.1 Paracoccaceae bacterium
GGATCTGGCGGTGCAAATGCGGAAAACTGCAATCAAAATAGTGCTGATTTACGCGGCGATTGGGGGCAGGCGCATTTTTCAGTCGAAGTGGCTGACGATGCTGCCGAGCACGCCAAGGGTTTGATGTTTCGAAAGCGGCTGGCGGCCAGCTCTGGCATGTTGTTCATTTACGATAAACCGCGTCACGCCAGTTTCTGGATGCGAAATACAATGATTGCCTTGGACATGCTTTTTATAGATCGCACCGGCAAGGTTCTGCGAATCAAACATAACGCGCAGCCTCTTGATGAAACGCCGATTGATGGTGGTGATGGCGTGCTGATGGTTCTTGAAATCAACGGTGGCATGGCCAAAGCATTGGGAATCACCACAGGTAGTCATCTGCGGCATCCGGCTCTGGATACGGCAACGGCGCTTTGGCCCTGTTTGTAAAACGGCTCTGGATGCATTAAATTTACAAGATAATGAAAAACTATGCATTTACTGCAAAGCAAGCATATTTAGGGGTTTTCATTACCGCCTAGCCTATATAATAGAGGCCTCAGTTCGGGGCGTAGCGCAGCCTGGTAGCGCGACGGTTTTGGGTACCGTAGGCCGCAAGTTCGAATCTTGCCGTCCCGACCACCATCCACAAAAGCAATGGTAGAGCATGCGGTGGCTTTCGCATCCTTGGGGTGTGTGGTGACTGGATGCTTTTTTAAATGTACTTTCACTCTGCACGTATAATTACCACAGATTTACCCCACACCAAGAATCGGTATTTGCGGTTGTCCCTAGGTAAAGTCAGCGCTGTTAATCTTAATGAATCCTCATGCTATAATTCAGGATTGTAAAGCAAGTCTGCCGATACAATGGAAAAAACTATTTAACCGGTTTTATCATGTGTAGGGTCGGCGCTGTTTTCTGGTTTGGGCTGAATCATTTTTGTGACAATCCGCAATCCAACGAAAAAAAAAGTCAACAGAAAAATCCTGTGGAAAACTAAATATAAAAGTTGACCTAATAGGGGCTGATACTCCAAATAGTGGTTGCTAACCAGTGCGACCACTAGATTTGGTAGTGGTCATAGGTAGAAGGTAAAATAAGGTTAATGTCACCTGAGTGTGGGAGACATAATCCAACTCGGCGCATTTACTGATAATGATGCGCGTTTATTGCCTTTGCCCTGTCATTTGGAAAGCATAAGTTTGGCGAAGATCTCCAATCAAGAGTTCACGCCGTTGTAATTTGTAGCGCACCGGTTGCGCTGCGTTAGTGGGGCAGAAAATAAATGAAAATCGAGCGCAAGTTCACAAAATCCGGTCAGGGTGCATATTCTGATCTTGAATTTACTACGACAACTTCTGAAATCTGCAATCCTGATGGCACGATTGTTTTTCGTCTGGAAGATTGCGTTGTTCCGGCCAGCTGGAGTCAGGTGGCGTCCGATGTGATTGCGCAGAAATATTTTCGCAAAGCCGGTGTGCCTGCACGCCTGAAAAAGGTCCGTGAAAAAAATGTACCGGAATTTTTGTGGCGCTCTGTTGCCGATGAAAAGGCATTGGCAGAATTGCCAAAAGAAGACCGTGTTTCAGGTGAAACATCGGCCAAACAGGTTTTTAACCGTTTGGCAGGAACTTGGGCTTATTGGGGTTGGAAGGGCGGCTATTTTTCAGCTGAATCAGATGCGCGGGCCTATTACGACGAAATGCGTCACATGCTGGCTTCCCAGCGCGCGGCACCGAATAGCCCGCAGTGGTTTAACACCGGTATTCACTGGGCCTACGGCATTGATGGTCCGGCCCAAGGGCATCATTATGTCGATTACAAAACCGGCAAACTGACCAAATCCAAATCATCCTATGAGCATCCACAGCCCCACGCCTGTTTTATCCAGTCAATCAAGGATGATCTGGTCGGCGAGGGCGGCATCATGGATCTTTGGGTGCGCGAAGCACGCTTGTTCAAATACGGCTCCGGCACCGGCACCAACTTTTCCTCGTTACGCGCAGCCGGCGAATCGCTTTCGGGCGGCGGCAGCTCGTCTGGTTTGATGGGGTTTCTGAAAATCGGTGACCGGGCAGCGGGCGCGATTAAATCGGGCGGCACCACACGGCGTGCGGCCAAAATGGTGATTTGTGATGCGGACCACCCCGACATTGAAGAATTCATCAATTGGAAAGTCATCGAGGAACAAAAGGTTTCCTCTATCGTGGCTGGCTCGAAAATGCACGAAGAGCGCCTGAACGAAATTTTCGCGGCAATCAAGGCGTGGGATGGCAAAATCGAGGATGCGGTTGATCCTAAAACCAATGACAGCCTGAAATCAGCCATCCGCAAAGCCAAAAAAGTTTCGATCCCGGAAACCTACGTCAAACGGGTGCTGGATTACGCCAAACAGGGCTATAGCTCGATTGAATTTCCGACCTACAACACCGATTGGGATTCCGAGGCTTACAGCTCGGTTTCCGGTCAGAACTCGAATAATTCGATCCGCGTAACCGACGCGTTTTTGCAGGCCGTTAAGGATGATGCCGATTGGGATCTGATCAATCGCACCGACGGCAAAGTTGCCAGAACCATCAAGGCGCGTGATCTGTGGGAACAGGTTGGTCACGCCGCATGGTCCTGTGCGGATCCGGGCATCCAGTTTCACGATACGGTGAATGCGTGGCACACTTGCCCCAATGATGGCGAAATTCGCGGATCAAACCCGTGTTCGGAATATATGTTTCTGGATGATACCGCCTGCAATCTGGCTTCGATGAACCTGCTGACCTTTTTAAAGGAGGGTGAATTTCAGGCCGAAGATTACATGCACGCGACCCGGCTCTGGACTTTGACGCTGGAAATTTCGGTGATGATGGCGCAATTCCCCAGCAAGGAAATCGCCCAAAGATCCTATGATTTCAGAACCTTGGGGCTTGGCTTTGCCAATATCGGCGGCTTGTTGATGAATATGGGCCATTCGTATGATAGCGTTGAGGGTCGTGCGATTTGTGGGGCATTAAGCGCGATTATGACGGGCGTTTCTTATGCGACGTCGGCCGAGATTGCCAGTGAGCTGGGCACGTTTGACGGCTATGATCGCAACGCCAAACATATGCTGCGGGTGATCCGAAATCATCGCAACGCGGCCTATGGCAATGCAAACGGTTATGAGGGGCTGGATGTCAAACCGGTTGCGCTGGATCAGGCAAATTGTCCGGATAAGCGTTTGGTTTCCTTGTCAAAAACCGCGTGGGACGAAGCCCTGAGTCTTGGTGAAAAACACGGCTACCGCAACGCGCAAACCACGGTGATTGCGCCAACCGGCACGATCGGGCTGGTGATGGATTGCGACACCACGGGGATCGAGCCTGATTTCGCGCTGGTGAAATTTAAAAAACTGGCTGGCGGTGGTTATTTCAAAATCATCAACCGTTCGGTTCCGGCGGCTTTGGAAAAACAAGGCTACGGATCAGCCCAGATCGAGGAAATTGTGGCATACGCTGTTGGGCACGGCAGCATTGGCAATGCGCCGGGCATCAATCACACATCGTTGATTGGTCATGGCTTTGGTCAGGCCGAGCTGGACAAGATCGAAGCGGCGCTGCCATCGGCCTTTGATATTCGCTTTGTCTTTAACCAATGGACCTTGGGCGAGGATTTCTGCTCGGGTGTCTTGGGCATTCCGGCGGATAAACTGAATGACCCGGCTTTTGATTTGCTGCGCCATCTGGGATATTGCCGCGCCGATATTGATGCCGCCAATGACCATGTTTGCGGCACCATGACGCTGGAAGGTGCGCCGCATCTGAAAAAAGAGCATTACAGCATCTTTGATTGCGCCAATGCTTGCGGTAAACGCGGCAAGCGTTACCTGTCGGTTGAAAGCCACATTTATATGATGGCTGCATCCCAGTCGTTTATTTCCGGGGCGATTTCCAAAACCGTTAACATGGCCAATGACGCATCCATTACCGATTGCCAAAAAGCATATGAGTTGAGCTGGTCATTGGGGATCAAGGCCAATGCGCTTTACCGTGACGGATCAAAACTCAGCCAGCCGTTGGCCGCAGCATTGATCGAGGATGACGAGGAGGCCGAAGAGATTTTCGAAAGCGGCAGCCAGCAGGAAAAAGCAGCTGTTTTGGCCGAGAAAATCATCGAAAAGGTTATTGTGAAGGAAGTGGTGCGCAGTCACCGTGAAAAGCTGCCTTCTCGGCGCAAAGGATACACCCAAAAGGCCAACGTGGGCGGTCACAAGGTTTATCTGCGTACCGGCGAATATGAAGATGGCGAGCTGGGCGAGATTTTCATTGACATGCACAAGGAAGGTGCCGGTTTTCGGGCCATGATGAACAACTTTGCCATCGCCATTTCTGTGGGTCTGCAATACGGCGTGCCGCTTGAGGAATTTGTCGATGCATTCACCTTTACCAAGTTCGAGCCAGCCGGCATGGTGCAGGGCAATGACAGCATCAAAAATGCCACGTCGATCCTTGATTACATCTTTCGTGAGCTGGCGGTTTCCTATCTGGATCGCACCGATCTGGCCCATGTCAAACCCGAAGGCGAGTCCTTTGATGACATTGGCAGGGGCGAAGACGAAGGCAAGCCAAACATTACAAAAGTTAGTGAAACTGCGGCCAGCAAGTCATTGGAAGTGTTGAAACAAATATCATCCACTGGATATTTGCGCAAACGCGTTCCACAACATCTGGTGGTGCTGCAAGGCGGCGCGGGCGCGCAAGCGGGGGCTGTTGCACTGGACGTTGGCACTGATCCTGTGGCCGTGCTGCAAACATTGGTGCCCGAAGCTGCGGCAAATGTAACAACGGTTTCAACACTGGCAAGTGGCGAGATTGACCCGCGCACCAAGGCTAAAATCCAAGGCTATGAGGGCGATCCTTGTGGTGATTGTGGCAATTACACATTGGTGCGTAACGGCACCTGTATGAAATGCAACACCTGCGGGGGGACCAGCGGGTGTAGTTAAAAGGCGATCCGTTCCCGGGCAAACGCTTGGGGATATCGCAAAGTTCCGGGGCGGGTGCGCTCGCCCTCGACGCAGATCAGGCCGCAGGCATAAAACAAACCGGGCGGTATAATGACGAGCCTGATCAGCGAAACTGGGGTGCCTTCGGGCACCCCGTTTTTCTTTGTTTCAGTGCTGTAGGATTAAGCCGTAACGCTTTAGCTATTACCGGCCGGCATCGCAGAAGTCAGCTGGTTCAGATGTTCAATTTCAGTTTCTGACAGGTTTTCCGGATTAAGCGTCATATCATGCAAAATATTGACCAATTTGCAGATTTGACTGATTTCAGCCTCGCAATAGTTCCTGTCCTCGCGGGCAAAACTGCTAAAACTACTCGAATCAGATGATCGAATGGCGCAGACAAAGCCGAATTTCAGCCCATATTTTGCCGCCTCAGCAAAAATACCATATTTATCTGCCGGAATTAGGCTTTCCCAAGATGTGACACCGGTATTCTCAAACCCCCACTGAACAGTCGGATCATGCATGACCCAGCCCTTTTTCGAATAATAATCGCTCCAGTCTTTTCTGTAGCTTTGAAATAAATATCTTGGGGTGGTAAAATTGATATGCAGAGCAATTGCATAACCTTGCGGGCATAGCTGTGTCAGTTTTTCTAGGATGGTTCCGATTTCAGACTTGCACATCGTATTTTATTGCTCGCATTAAGGTTGTTTGGATTTATATTTATAGCCTAGACAAAGTTGTTAATAATTGCCATGTATTTCTACATGCATTCACGGCAGGGTTGTTGCATGATCAATCTATAGAGGAATGAAAGGTTATAATATCTGTTTTACGTTTTCAAACATAGCACCTGCAGGATATTATCTTGCGTTGCGGGTCGGGTTTGCCTTTCCGGTTTTTGAAGAAAACGTCTTGCCCAAAGAGTGGGTTAAAACCTATACATCCCAAGGATTTATGCTGTATGATCCTTTGATGCGCTGGGTCTATGACAATACGGGGGCAACCCGTTGGAGCGACATAAATACGGACGATCCGCGCGGGGTCTTAAAGCAGGCTGCCCAACATTCCCTGAACTTTGGTGCTGTGATTAGTTTTCAGGATGATGACCAAACCGGCCAGCGCAGTTTTGGCACATTTGCCCGATCCGACCGCGAATTTACAGATGAGGAAATATTGTTTCTGCAATCACGCATCCAGCAAATGCACATTGAAAGCATCCCGCCGACAAACCTGACGAATGCGGAAAAAGAAGTGCTTGTGATGGTTAAGAACGGAATGTTTTTAAAAGAAATTGCTGCGAGCCTGTCTGTCTCGGAAGGGGCGATTAAACAAAGGTTGAAGAATGCAAAAAACAAGCTGAAAGCCAAAAACAGTACCCAAGCCGCAGCAATGGCTTTGGAGTATGGCTTGATTTAGCATTGTTCACAAAGCGGAACCAATCCGAATTTTTTGACCTTATTGTCGATTTACTGTTAACAAAGTTTCATTATCCAAGTTTACTTGATTCTCCATAGAGGAGAATAAAAATGGAAAATATCATCTTTAACCTGTCCGAGCTGCACAACCATGGTACAGCCTTTTTTGACTATCTAGCGTTGCGTAAATATTTCTTTGTCGACACCTTGGGTTGGGATATTCCGCATAATGACAATTTTGAAATGGATCAGTACGATAATCCATTGGCCTCATATTCCTTGGTCTTGAAAAACGGCAAGGTTATTGGCGGCTCACGGGTGATGCCCACAACATCGTCTTGGGGCGAATACAGCTACATGTTAAAAGACGCAATTAACGGTAAACTGGCGGATATTCCCAGCGGTGTACTGGATGAAGAAATCAAAACCCCGAAAGTCTGGGAATGCACCCGTCTGGTAATTTCAGACCAAATCACAAATCAGGCCGAGCGCAGCAAATGTTTGGCGCTGATTGTCGATGGTCTGGTTAATCTGGCAAAACAGGGTGGTGGCGAGGAACTGGTTTCATTGTCGCCTGTTTTGCTGATGCGCACATTGCGCCAGCTGGGCTATGCTGCCAGCCGGATAGGCGAGCCTTATTTCAACCCGGGTGACGGGCGCAAATATGCGGTACTTAGTATGCCGGCCATTCGCACGCCGGGCTTTGCGGTTCCAACCCCGAAAACCAGCAACCGACAGATGGCTGTGCAAAAGGCACTCGAAATCAGGGAAACGGCCTAGGCTCGTTTTTTCATTCAGCGTGTCACCTCTAGCAGTGTTTCAACCGCGCATGTTTTGGGTAAGCTCAGATCGCGGCGCAATTGGGCGCGGGCGCGTGACAGGCGTGACATGACGGTTCCGATTGGCAAATCAAAGGCTGCGGCCAGCTCTGCATAAGTCGCGCCATGCAGGGCCAGCAATCGCAGCAAATCGGCCTGATCATCGGGCAAATGCGAAATGGCGGACGAAACATCGGCACAGGCAAATCGGGGCCAGATTTCGGCGTCGTGGCTGGGGGTGTTTTGATCTGTTAATTCTTGATCCTGTGTGACTGGTTTCGTGCTGGCATTGCGCAGCGTTGTCATCAGGTAGGGGCGCAAATCATCAATTTCATGGCCGTTTTGCAAGCGGGCCCAAACCCGCAGCAGGGCATCCTGTGCCATATCTTCGGCCAGATCGGGCCGTGGGGCAAGAATACGGGCAAGCCGGATCAAGGCGGGCATTAACCGGATTAGATCACAGCTGTGCTTGCGCGGGTCAGTATTCATTTCAGCCTCCTTTTATCTACCTACTTTTTGGCGTGTGTTGAGGTGCAGTGCAATCTGGGGGATTGTTGCCGGTCGGGAAAATAGGGGCTTTTTGGGCAGGTTCCCGCAACAATGCGCGAATCCGTTAGGCGGGGATATGCGCCTTTTGCCGGTTTTGTGGATCAAGCCGGAACTGGTGGAATAAACCGATCATCTGAACCTCTTGTTGGTTGAAGGCGCAAAAAACTGTTCCTTCTGACGTAACCTGGCGAATGCCAAAAGGAGAATTTAAAATGAAAAATATCGTAATGCAGACCGCTGCCGTACTGGCCCTGACCGTAAGTGCAACAGCCATGAGCGCCCAAAGCGAAATGGACACTGATGGCGATGGCCTTTTGTCATATAACGAGCTTCTGGCTGTCAACCCGGAGCTGACCGAAGAAGCATTTGGTGCGATTGACACAAATTCAGACGGTGCGGTTGATGCCGATGAACTGAAAGCGGCCCAAGAAGCTGGGCTGTTGCCTGCTTAAGGCTAAGAATTCACGGGCTGTTCGGCTAATTTGCAGCAAGGTTAGCTGATATCGCGTGATCTTGCGGCGGCGTGCCCAACGCTGCGGAGAATGAAAGAGGTCCCGAAAACCCCAGTGCCTTAACCCGGGGCCTCTTTTATGAAACGATACAACAGCAGGCTGAAGCCGATTGCGGTGCAAATTCCCGTTATGACAGCCCATAAATCCAGTTATTCCACAGCGCCTTTTATCTATTGCCACGCGCTATAGCCGCAACACCTGTACGCGCGGTTTCGACCAATCCCAGCGGGCGCATCAATTCGGCGAATGCATCGATTTTTTCGCTGGTCCCGGTCATTTCAAAAACAAAGCTTTCCAGCGTGCTATCCACCACATTGGCACGAAAAATATCGGCAAGGCGCAAGGCCTCGACCCGTTTATCACCGGATCCGGCCACTTTGAACAGGGCCAGTTCGCGTTCGATATGGGGGCCATCCACCGTTAGATCGTGCACCGAATGCACCGGAATGATCCGACCCAGCTGTGCCTTGATTTGTTCAATCACCTGCGGGGTGCCTTTGGTGACAATGGTGATGCGCGACTGGTGCGATTCCTCGTTGATTTCGGCTACGGTCAGGCTCTCGATGTTATAACCACGACCTGAAAACAGGCCGATCACCCGGGCCAGAACGCCGGCCTCGTTATCAACGGTAACGGCCAGAGTGTGGATTTCGATCACTTGCGCATTGGGGTCGCGCAAATCATAGGCGGAATGGGCTGATGAGCCTTTTTTGATATTTAAAGCAGACATTTAGATACCTTTCTTAAACCATATCTTAAACGAGAACGGCGCCGGATTTTCCAATAACGCCTTGGGTGTCGGCATCGCCCAACAGCATTTCGTTATGGGGGGCACCCGAGGGGATCATTGGAAAACAGTTTTCGTGCTTTTCAATCAGACAATCGAATATCACCGGACCGTCATGATTAATCATTTCCATGATCGCATCATCCAGATCGGCAGGGTCTTCGCAACGGATACCCTTGGCACCGAATGCCTCGGCCAGTTTGACAAAATCGGGCAGGGCCTCTTGCCAAGTGGCGGCATAGCGTTCGCCGTGCAGCAATTCCTGCCATTGGCGCACCATGCCCAGACGTTCATTATTCAAAATGAACTGTTTGGCGGGCAGGGCGTATTGGATCGCCGTGCCCATTTCCTGCATGTTCATCAACCACGATCCTTCGCCAGAGATATTAATCACCAGCGCATCAGGGTGGGCCAGTTGCACACCCAGCGAGGCCGGATGCCCGTAGCCCATGGTGCCCAAACCGCCCGAGGTCAGCAAACGGTTCGGTTGCTCAAAGCCCAGAAACTGTGCCGCCCACATCTGGTGCTGGCCAACTTCGGTGGTGATGTAACGATCATATTTGGCGGTCAGGGTCTGCAACCGGCCCAGCGCATATTGCGGCTTGATGATTTTGCCTTCCTGCTTGTAGGCAAGGCAGTTAACCTTTTTCCACTCCGAAATCTGGTCCCACCAAGTGTTAATCGCAGCCTTGTTGGTTTTGCGGCCGCGCGACTTCCAGATTTTCAGCAGATCTTCCAGAATATGGCCGACATCGCCGATGATTGGCAGATCAACAGTAATAATTTTGTTCACTGACGATGGGTCAATGTCGATATGTACTTTGATTGAATCGGGGCTGAAATCCTCAACCCTG
>DOHJ01000021.1:13369-15896 GCA_003535335.1 Paracoccaceae bacterium
CATGGCCATATTGGCCTCGTAAAGACCGTGCATGCCCAGCATACCCAGCCAGTTTTTTCCCGAGGCCGGATAACAGCCCAACCCCATCAGGGTCGAGGTGACAGGGATGTTTGTGGCATTCGCCAGCTCACACAGCAGCTGACTGGCGGCGGGGCCGGAATTAACCACACCACCGCCGGTGTAAAAGATCGGGCGCTCGGCCTTTTCAATCAGTTCTACCAGCGCCGTTATGGCCTCGATGTCACCCTTGATTTTGGGCTGATAGCGCGAATTATCCACCTTTTTTGGCGGGGTATAAATACCATCGGCAAATTGCACGTCTTTGGGAATGTCGATCAGCACAGGACCGGGCCGGCCGGTGGTGGCCAGATGAAACCCTTGATGAATGATGCGGGACAGCTCGTTCGTGTCCTTGACCAGCCAGTTATGTTTGGTGCAGGGCCGGGTTATGCCAACGGTATCGGCCTCTTGAAAAGCGTCATTTCCGATCATGAATGTGGGCACCTGACCGGTTAAAACTACCAACGGAATGCTGTCCATCAACGCATCGGTCAAACCCGTCACAGCGTTGGTTGCGCCGGGGCCGGATGTGACCAGAACAACGCCCGGTTTGCCGGTCGAGCGCGCGTAACCTTCGGCAGCGTGCAGCGCGGCTTGCTCATGGCGCACCAGAATGTGGCGGATTTCATTTTGTTGAAAAATCTCGTCATAAATCGGTAGCACGGCACCGCCGGGGTAGCCGAATATCACATCAACCCCCTGATCCTTCAGGGCTTGCATTACCATCTTTGCGCCGCTCATCTGAGGTGCCATTTTGTCATTCTCCGCTACTGTGTCTCTACTGTGCCTTGGTCATAAAAAAACCCCCGAAGTTTCGGAGGCGCATGGGTGTTGATCTGGTTGTCCGTTACAGACCCATGCGCGTATCTTTCACAATGACAGACAGGACGATCATGTCCAAGACTCCTTTATTTGTGTGCTGGATATTAGAAGTGCCACAAATAGGCGTCAACCGTAAATTTGGGAAAATGTCGCATTTGACGTGTTTTTTGTAAGATTATTACATTCAGCAGCCAATATCGGACTTGGAAACGTTTCTGACACGGCGTTAGGCATATTTGCCACGCCAAGGTTGAATTTGTCGGTTTTGTGGCTTTTTAGTTGTCGGGTGGCTGTGGGCAGTGTAGAATTTTAATGTAGAGCACGAAAAGTGCCACGTAATAAATTGGGCAAGAAGAGCAGTTTTTGAACCCCGCAATGAGTGCAATCGTAACCGCGTTAAGCGGAGCGATTTTGCGTTTTCCGGTGTTTGATAAGGCAGGTTTTAAATATGGCAAATATTACAAATAACCGGAAGTTTTCCGAAATGCTGTCGCAGCATAAAATTCAGCACCCTGATGCCGGTCAACTGGCGCAGGCTGAAAAGACCTTGGGTGAGGGCTCAATTGCCTACCAGTTGGATCGTCAAGGTGCGCGAAAACTATATGCAGCACTGGACGAGCAGGCCCGAAATGCCAAATCGGGGGTGAAATAAGATGCCATCATATACATATACAGCCTTCAGGTGGAGCGGCACATTTTATAATAATACCTATAATACCTCCTACACTGCAGTGATTAATGACGACGATCCCAACTATCAGGGCAGTGCGGATGGTAATGAAACCGCCAGTATTAATGGCGGCGCATTCGGTGCAACCAGCGGGCAACCATACGTAATTCGGGTTCCTTTCACCGATCCGGCAGGAAACCCGCATGTCGAGGATTTCTATTTTTTCCATACGGGGGGGAATTGGTATTTTATCCCCGGACCCGGATCCGATTTTACGGTCGGATCAACCTTGGGCATGTACCAGAGCCACACGAATGGCTGGAATTATGATGATGTGGCCTGTTTTTTAAAAGGAACCCGCATTCGGACCGCTCAAGGCCCCGTAGCCGTCGAGGATTTGCGCGCAGGCATGAACATTATCAGTTATGATGGTGGCATAAGGACGTTGCGCCTTGTTTTAAGTCGGCGGATTCAGACCGAAGAATATGAACAAAACCCGCGCCTTCGCCCGGTGCGCATCATGGCCGGTGCCTTGGGGGCAGGGCTGCCAAAACGCGATTTGCTGGTCTCGCGCCAGCACCGGATGCTGGTGTCTTCCAAAATTGCCCGGCGGATGTTTGGCCAGCCCGAAGTTTTGGTTGCGGCAATAAAACTATGCGCCTTGCCGGGGGTTTTTATAGACGAAGAAATCCAGAGCATCGAATATTTCCATCTGGTGTTTGACGCCCACGAGGTAATCTACGCCGAAGACGCCCCAAGCGAGAGCCTTTTTACCGGTGCCGAGGCCATGAAATCGTTGACGGATTCAGCCCGTAAGGAAATGTTTGCAATTTTCCCCGATCTTGAAAGCCCGATGCATTTGGCCCGCGCGGCCCGGATGATACCGGATGGCCGACAACAAAAACAACTGATCATGCGTCATGTTAAAAATGATCACACCCTATTGGGCTATAGCCTGGAATCCTGAGCCTAAAT
>DOHJ01000021.1:16262-16794 GCA_003535335.1 Paracoccaceae bacterium
AATGGCCGTGCTCTTTTAGTTCGATAATTTCTCCACCCAGTGCTTGATGGAATATTACACGACCCATTAAAGCGGTCTTTTGTTTGATTGCCAAGCGAGGAAGGAAAAATATAGTCTTTGGCTGCGCCTTTTATATCGGCGAAAAATAAATAAGACTGTAAAAACAAAATATTATGTCCGGTAGTTTAAGTTAAAACAGCCGCCAGACCATTTCATAGCTTGTCCGGAACAATTAATGACTGACCGGCACGGTCTGTAATTTATGGAAGTAAACGAGCGTTTGGGCGGCAATCGGCAGCAGGACGCATATTTGCGCATGATTGCCAAGATTAACAGGATGACGGGTCCATATCCTGTTGCTGGCGGGCACGGGCATTAAACATAACACACCGGATCCGGTAAAATTGCAAAGCCGGCTAAGCACACTTGCAGATAAACTGCTTTAGGGTTTCAACCGGTAACCGGTTTTGAAAATCAGACCGATTAGCCCCAGAGAAATCAGCATAAACATCACAGTCATGCCCAAACTTAG
>DOHJ01000021.1:17177-33019 GCA_003535335.1 Paracoccaceae bacterium
ACCGGATTAAACAGGCTGACGGTTTGCCAAAACGGTGGCAGCATGTCGATCGAATAAAAACTGCCGCCCAAAAATGCCAGCGGCGTGACGATCAGGGCGGGGGTGATTTGCAAATGCTCAAAGCCCTGGGCCAAGATGCCGATCACAAAGCCGAGCAGCGAAAATGTGACCGCCGTCAGCACCAAAAAGCCCAGCATCCAAACGGGGTGGGTAATTTGAAGCGGGATAATCAGCGAAGATGTGATCAGGATAATCAGACCCAGAATTATTGATTTTGTTGCCGCTGCCCCGACGTATCCCAGCACAATTTCAAAGCCGGAAATCGGCGCACAAAGCACCTCGTATAAGGTGCCGCTGTAGCGCGGGAAAAAAATGCCGAATGAGGCGTTGGCGATGCTGCTGCTGAGCAAAGTCATCATGATCAGGCCCGGCACGATAAAAGCACCATAAGAAACCCCGCCGATTTCGCTGATCCTTGATCCGATAGCGGCACCAAACACAACAAAATACAAAAAAGTGGTCAAAACCGGCGACAGGATGCTCTGGATCCAGGTGCGGCCCATGCGGTTCATTTCAAACCGGTAAATGGTTAATACTGCGCGGCTGTTCATTGGGCGTCCTTTACCAGATCGACAAATATTTCCTCAAGGCTGGATTGCTGGGTGAATAAATCGCCCACCTTCAGCCCGGCCTGCCGAATGTCGTTCAGCAGGCTGGTGATACCGGTCGAGCGTGCTTGGGTTTCGTAAGTATAAAGCAACTCGTTGCCGCATTTAGACAGCTCAAGGCCATAATTTGCCAGCTCTTGCGGTATGGTTTTAATTGGTGAAACCAGTTGCAGTGTCAGGCGTTTTTTGCCCATTTTCTGCATCAAAATGGCCTTGTCTTCGACCAGCAGCAATTCACCATTGGTAATAACCCCGACCCGATCGGCCATTTCTTCGGCCTCTTCGATATAATGCGTGGTCAAAATGATGGTTACGCCGCTGTCACGCAAATCACGCACCATTTGCCACAAATCTTTGCGCAAAGCCACATCGACCCCGGCCGTAGGTTCATCCAGAAACAGTATTTTAGGCTGATGTGACAGGGCTTTGGCAATCAACACCCGCCGCTTCATTCCGCCTGACAGGTTCTGGATTCTGGCATCTTTCTTATCCCAAAGTGACAACAGGCGCAGGATTTTTTCGATATAGGCAGGGTCCTTGGCCTTGCCAAACAGCCCGCGGGTAAAACTGACGGCCGCCAGCACCGTTTCAAAGGCTTCTCCAACCAGTTCTTGCGGAACCAAACCAATCATCGCACGGGTTTTTCGAAAATCCTTGATGATGTCAAACCCGTTAACCGTAACCTGTCCGCCACTGGGGCTGACCAGACCGCAAATTATGCTGATCAGGGTGGTTTTGCCGGCGCCATTGGGGCCAAGCAGGGCAAAAATCTCGCCTTTTTTAATCTGTAGGTTTATCGGTTTTAGGGCTTGAAAACCGTCGGAATAGGTTTTGCTAAGGCTGTAGATGGTGACAATATTACTCATAATTATCCTCTGGCGTAATCGCTGGCGGTTTATGGCATCCAAGCGGCAGGGGGCGCAACCGCCGCTGTTGCACATGGGGCTATGTTTTTTTGCACAGAACGGAATTTTGGGGCCATTTGCGCATAAAGGCTTGATCCAACGCAACAAACATGACGAAACACCGGTTTTTTAGCGGATCTGTGAACCGCATTCATTCATTTGCTTGCAAAAACCGACAATAACAGGTTCTAAGACAGCATGATGAAATCTGCTCTCCTTACCAAAACCATGGCCGCGGTTTTACTGTTCTTTTCGATGTCCTGCGGGGTTTTGGCGGGCGAGGTTACGGTGGCTGTGGCGTCTAATTTTCTGGAAGCCGCGCAAAAAATTGTCAAACAGTTCAAAGAAAAGACCGGCCATCAGGTTTATCTGGTTAATGGCTCAACCGGCGCATTATTTGCCCAGATCAGCAATGGCGCGCCTTATGATGTGTTTTTATCGGCGGATCAGGCACGGATTTTGCGCCTGAAACATGCTGAAAAATTGTTGGATGAAACCCATAAAACCTATGCCTTGGGCAAGCTGGTATTATTTGCGAAAGATGGCGCATATTTATGCGGTGACATCAAAACCAGCATCGAGTCAAAGCGAACACGCCATTTCGCCATGGCAGATCCGGCAACCGCGCCTTACGGGCTTGCGGCCCAGCAGGTACTAGAACGCTTGGGCTTGCTCGACCGTATCAAAGACAAGGCGGTGGTCGGCGTTAATATTGGTCAAGCATTCGGATTTGTGGCGACAGGCAACGCACAAGTCGGTTTTGTTGCATTATCACAAGCAATGCAATCCAAGGGCGACTGGATTGCCGTATCTGATGATCTCTATGTTCCAATTGTGCAAGAGGCCGGGTTGCTATTACACAGTAAAGGCAATGAAGCTGCCCGTGAATTTTATGATTTCCTGTCATCCAAGCCCATTCAGTCGATGCTGCAATCATCAGGTTTCGAGGTGCCGAAATGAGCGTCTGGCCGGCAATCTGGCTATCGGTTCAACTGGCGGTTTTTAGCGTCATAATCCTGCTGGTAATTGCAACGCCACTTGCCTGGTGGCTGACCCGCACAAACAGCCGTTTGCGCCCTTTCATCGAGGCTCTGGTTGCCTTGCCGCTGGTGTTGCCCGCCACGGTGCTGGGCTTTTATTTGCTGGTTTTGATGAGCCCGAACAATCCGCTGGGCGGCGCATGGTTGCGCATCACCGGTGACACTTTGGCCTTTTCATTTTCCGGCCTGTTGCTGGCCTCGGTAATTTATTCCTTGCCCTTTGCGGTGCAGCCGTTGCAAACCGCCTTTCAATCCGTCGGCAATGGCGTGATCGAGGTCGCAACCACGCTGGGCGCAGGACGCTGGGACGCGTTTCGCAGCGTGGTCATGCCGCTTTCAAAACGCGGCTTTTTAACGGCAATGGTGCTTAGTTTTGCCCACACCTTGGGTGAATTCGGCGTGGTTTTGATGGTTGGCGGCAATATCCCCGGTAAAACCCGCACCATTTCAATCGAGGTCTTTAACGCGGTCGAAACGCTGGATTACACCACCGCGCACCGGTTATCCGCCGGGTTACTGGTGTTTTCATTTGCCGTTTTGGTGTTTGTCTACCTGATCAATGGCCAAAGGCGCAAACCATGAGCACACCAATCCTGCATCTGGATATTTCGCGCCGTTTTGGCAACCATTTCCTAAAGGCCAGGGCCGATGTGCCATTAACCGGCATAACCGCGCTTGAAGGGCCCAGCGGCAGCGGTAAAACCTTGTTGTTGCGCAGCATCGCCGGGCTTGAAAAAGGCGCAAACGGCAGCATTCTGTTTGGCGATATTGTCTGGCAGTCGCAAAACCGCTTTGTTGCCCCGCAAGCGCGGCGCATTGGTTACGTGTTTCAGGACACGCGCCTGTTTGAGCATCTGGACGTGGCCGGCAACCTTGCCTATGGGCATAAACGTGCAGGTGCTGCGCCCGGGGTGTTGCAAATTGTCAGTGCTGCACTTGATCTTGGCGGGCTGTTGCACCGGCAGGTTAACGCATTATCCGGTGGTGAAAAACAGCGGGTTGCCTTGGGTCGTGCCTTGGCGATGCAGCCGCAATTATTGCTGTTGGATGAACCTTTGAGCGGGCTGGATCAGGCCCGAAAGGCCGAAATTTTACCCTACATTGCCCGCGCGGTTCAGGCGACGCGATGTCCGGCAATTTATGTCAGCCACGAGCGACGTGAAACTGCATTTTTGGCCGATCGCATAATGAAAATACAAGCTGGTCAGCTAAGTGCGCCGGTGGAATGTGAAACCAGTTTGCCGGCGGTGCTTACCAAGGTTGGTTTAGATTTGGCATTATTTGTGGACGGGCATCAAACAGGATTGTCAGTGGCCGCCAAGGCCGGAACGAAACACAAAATCCGCATCAATACCGATAGCGCAATCCTGTCGCGGGACAATCCGGGGCAAAGCAGTGCGCTGGTTTGTTTGCCGGTTGAAATTATCAACGTCACCGCGCTGGATGCGCAAAACTGTGCGCTGGTTTTGGGCGGGCAGGGCTGGCAAATCAGGCTGGTTAAATCGGCCACTATTTGCGCGCAAATGCAGCTGGAAACCGGCCAGAAGGTTTGGCTGAATGTGACCGATGCTAATCTGATGCCTGATTAAACCGCGAAAATTGTTTGAAATAACAGTTGCAAACCGGCAGATAAAATTGTCCCTTGGTTTGCGAAAATGCAAGCAACCACAGGGAAGATAATGAAACCATATCTAAAAACCACCCCGACCCGTGACGGATTTTTTGGCGATTACGGCGGTGCGATGTTGCCCCCGCCGCTGGTGCCCCATTTCGAGGAAATTGCCGCGGCTTATGACGAGATTTCAAACTCGGCCGATTACATCCGTGATCTGCGCTATATCCGCAAACATTTTCAGGGCCGGCCAACCCCGATTTCCTATTTTAAAAACCTGTCTAAACTATGTGGCGGCGCACAGATTTATGCCAAGCGCGAAGATCTGAACCACACCGGCGCGCATAAACTGAACCACTGTATGGCCGAAGGTTTGCTGGCCAAACACATGGGCAAAACCAAGCTGATCGCCGAAACCGGTGCGGGCCAGCACGGGGTGGCCTTGGCCACGGCGGCGGCCTATTTTGGCATGGAATGCGAAATTCATATGGGCGAGGTCGACATGGCCAAAGAAGCACCCAATGTGGTGCGGATGAAGCTGCTGGGGGCAACTGTGGTGCCGGTGGGCGAGGGCGCAAAGACGCTGAAAGAAGCCGTGGATAGCGCTTTTGGCAGCTACATGGGGCAAGCTGACAAAGCCCTGTTCGGCATCGGCTCTGTGGTTGGGCCGCATCCATTTCCCAAAATGGTGCGCGATTTCCAGACCATTGTCGGCCTTGAGGCCCGCGAGCAGTTTTTTGAAATGACCGGTAATTTGCCTGATATTGTCACGGCTTGTGTTGGCGGCGGCTCAAACGCAATGGGGCTGTTTTCGGGATTTATTGACGATGAAGCTGTGGCGCTGGTCGGGGTTGAGCCGGGCGGAACTTCATCCAAACTGGGCGAACATGCGGCCACTATGACCTATGGTCAGGATGGCGACATTCACGGGTTCCACACCAAATTGCTGCTGGATGAGGCTGGCGAGCCTGCACCGGTGAACACAATCGCCTCGGGGCTGGATTACCCCGGTGTCGGGCCGGAACACGCGCATTTGCAAAAAATCGGTCGGGTGGACTATACCGTGGCAGATGATAAGGAAACCTTAAAAGCGTTTTACGAATTGTCGCGACGCGAAGGCATCATTCCGGCCTTGGAAAGCGCCCATGCGGTGGCTTACGCCATGCGTGAAGCCCCAAATCACCCCGGCAAAACAATTTTGCTAAACCTTTCGGGGCGTGGCGATAAAGATATTGATTTTGTTGCAGAAACTTACGGGTTTGGCGAATAATAGCAAGCTTTGGCCGGTGTTTATGCGCCGGCCAACACACTAAAACAGCTGGAAAAACCAAAAAGGACTTAGCGAATATTCACTAAGCTCTTTGAATTTTTGGCTCCGACGGTAGGGATCGAACCTACGACCAATTGATTAACAGTCAACTGCTCTACCGCTGAGCTACGTCGGAATGTTTGGCGGATATAGCAACCGGCAATCGCGGCGTCCAGAGCTTTTTCAACAATCGGGAAACTTTCTGCAACCGGTGTCACAGCTGGCTAAATTTACTGCCCAAGTACAGGGGCTGATCCGCCGCGATCAATCCGCGACTGGCCAGATCGATCAGGTGGGCAAATACATTGCGTTCGGCTGCCGGCATCAGGGCCGCGGGGATATCGGTATATATTTGCGCGGTCAGGGATCGGGCCGTGCTTTCTTTACCGTCCATTTGCGCTAAAATCTGGGATTCGCGCTTTAAGCGGTGTGAGATCAGCCACTTGATCCGCTTGGCCGGATCCATAACCGGTGCGCCGTGGCCTGCGTGGTAAACGCGATCCTTTCGCAACTTTATCCGCGCGCATGAGGCCATAAACTGGGTCAGATCCCCGTCAGGGGGCGACACGAGCGAACTGGCCCAGCCCATCACATGGTCACCGGTAAACAAAACGTCATTCCAGGCAAAACACAGATGATTCGCCATATGCCCCGGGGTCCAGAGTGCCTTCAGGCACCAATCCGGCCCATGAATGGTTTCGCTGTCTCGCAAAATCTGGTCCGGTTTGAAATCGGCATCGATGCCTTCGCCGCCGCCGGTCATGCCCGCAGCCACCAATTTGCGCATTATCTGGCTGCGACCGGCCTGACTGTCACCATAGGCCAGCACGGGCGCACCGCTGATTTTGGCCAGAGGGCGGGCCAGCGGCGAATGGTCGGTGTGGCTGTGAGTGACAAGAATGGCGTTAATGGTTTCGCCACGGGTTGCTGTTAAAATCGCTTGCAGATGGGCCGGGCTGTCGGGACCGGGATCAATCAGCGCAACATGGCCTTGGCCAATAATATAGGTGTTGGTGCCGCGCCACGTCATTGGCGAGGGATTGGGCGCAAGAATGCGGCGCAAACCCGGCGCGAGCGTTTCGGCCACACCAACGGGCGGATTGAATTCGGCATCCATCGTCATAATTGTGGCTTTCCCTTGACCCGTTACAGCGTTACGTTGCTGATTATGAACTTTAAATGGTTAAAACGCTACATGCCCCGCAGTCTTTATGGCCGCGCCGCGCTGATTTTGATCTTGCCGATTGTCGTGATCCAGTTGGTGGTTTCTGTGGTCTTTATCCAACGTCTTTACGAGGATGTCACCCGCCAGATGAGCCAGAACATGGTTCTGGAGCTGGGGTATTTGCTGGATCAGGTCAATCAGGCACCTGATCTTGCCACGGCAATGCAGGTTATTGAACCTTTGCAGGCCTCGCTGGCATTGCAGATTGTTTTACCGGCTGCAACTAAAGGCGTGGAAAGGCGTGGCTTTGCCGATTTGTCGGGGCGTGTGATAACCCAAACCTTGCGCGCCGGTCTGGAGGGGGTGCAGGCGGTCGATCTGCTTTCCCAACGCAAGAAAATTCATCTGTGGATGACAACGCGTCACGGCAGCATGCAAGTGGGTTTTGACCGGTTGCGGGTGTCGGCGCGCAATCCGCATCAATTGTTGGTGCTGATGTTGGTCACGGGGGTTTTGATGACTGTGATTGCCATTATATTTTTGCGCAATCAGCTGCGGCCGATTAAACGGCTTGCATCGGCATCCGAGGCCTTTGGCAAGGGCCATATCGCGCAATATTCGCCGCGTGGCGCAACCGAAGTACGCGCGGCCGGTGCTGCTTTTTTGTCGATGCGGGCCAGAATTGAGCGCCAGATTGAACAGCGCACGATGATGCTGTCCGGTGTCAGCCATGATTTGCGCACGCCTTTGACCCGCCTGAAACTGGGGTTGTCGTTGATGGAACCATGCTCCGAGGTGGACGATCTGAAACAGGATGTGGCAGATATGCAGGGGCTGCTGGACGGTTTTCTGGATTTTGCCCAGGGGGATGCGGGGGAACAACCACAGGAAATTGACCCGGTTGATTTGCTGCGTCATGCTGTCGAAAATGCGTGTCGGGCGGGTAAGGATGTTGCGGTGTCACAGGTAAAAGGCGCGCCGGTTAAAATGATGCTGCGCCCTGTTGCGATTTCGCGTGCTTTGGATAATTTGATCGGTAATGCGGTGCGTTATGGCACGCAGGCGCGGGTTGGCGTGGTTTTTAACGACCGCAATCTGGTGATCAGCGTTGAGGATAACGGCCCCGGAATTGCAAAGGCGGATCGTGAAAAGGCGCTGCAGCCGTTTTCACGTCTTGTGCCGGCACGCAACCAGAACAAAGGCTCGGGCGTTGGTCTGGGCTTGTCTATTGCGCTTGATATTGCGCGCACCCATGGCGGCAACTTGCGCCTTGGCGAAAGTGAAACAATGGGCGGATTAAAGGCGGATTTAATCCTGACCCGTTAAATTTGTGTTAAAAAACCTGACTTGGGCGGCAAAAATCGGCCAAACCGCCCCAAAATGGCCATATTCCCCTGATAGATCTTTAACCAGAGACAATTTTGCTTTGAAAAAACCAGGATAAAGATCATGCAAGCCATACAAAACAGCTATCACGGATTTACGCTTTTGGTGGGGGTGAACTGGGACCGTTTGATTTATCCGGCCACGATTGCCGCATCGCTTTTGTTGGGTGCTTTTATCGGTACATTGATCATCGGTTAGGTCTGATTTTTCTCTGATTAACATGAAATATGACATTAAACCCGCTTTGCATCGCTCAGGGGGTTTTGCCCTTTTGACAAGCCCTTAAAGACCCGTTAGCAAGAGGCAACAGGGGTATCTGGACGGATTGAACACCATGACCAATAAAAAAACTGGTAGAGCAGTAGAGGGCACAACATTGAAATACGCATTGCATAGAATTTTCGCGATTTTATTTTTATTACTTTCAGTATCTTATAGCGCCATGCCAACAGCTGCACAGGCGCAAAACTACCGGTTTTCATCGGTGAAAATCGAAGGCAACCAGCGCATCGAGCCGGCAACGATCCTGACCTACGCTGGAATCGCCCGCGGTGAAACCGTGTCGGCGGGGCGCCTGAATGATGCTTATCAGCGAATTCTGAACAGCGGCTTGTTTGAATCTGTCTTGCTTGTGCCAAAAGGCAACACATTGGTGATTAAGGTTGTTGAATTTCCAACCATCAACCGGATCGCCTTTGAGGGCAACCGGCGGATCAAGGACAAAGCGCTTGCCGAAATGGTGCAATCGCAATCTCGACACGTTTATAGCCCGTCCATGGCCGAAACAGACGCCGCGGCATTGACCGAAGCCTATTCTGCCGGTGGGCGTTATTCTGCGACAGTTGACCCTAAAATCATCCGCCGCTCGAATAATCGCGTTGATCTGGTGTTTGAAATTACCGAAGGTAAAGTTGTCGAAATCGAACGCCTGGGTTTCGTGGGAAACAGGCACTATTCGGATCGCCGTTTGCGCCGGATTTTGCAAACGAAACAGGCCGGTATTTTCCGTGCTATAATTAAAAAAGACACGTTTATTGCCGACCGGATCGAATTTGATAAACAGATTCTAAAGGATTTCTACCTTTCGCGCGGGTTTGTCGATTTTCAGGTGCAAGCGGTTAATTCGGAAATTTCCCGTGGCCGCGACGGGTTTTTCATTACCTTCAATGTAAGAGAAGGCCAGAAATTCAAATTCGGTGAAATCACCACGATCAGTGATCTGCAAGAGGTGGATGCGGCCGAGTTTCAGGATGTTGTCAAAATCAAATCGGGCAAGACGTATTCCCCGCTGCATGTCGAAAATACAATTGCCCGCATGGAGCGTCTGGCGATCCGTAAAGGTTTGACCTTTGTTCGGATCGAGCCACGCATTTCGCGCAATGACCGCGATTTGACGCTGGATGTAGAATTTGCCATTTCGCGCGGCCCGCGTGTTTTTGTCGAACGTATCGATATCGAGGGCAATGCAACCACGCTGGACCGTGTTGTGCGCCGCCAGTTCGATGTGGTCGAGGGTGATCCGTTCAATCCGCGCCAGATACGCCAGGCCGCCGAGCGCATTCGCGGTATGGGGTTCTTTTCCAAAGCCGATGTAAATGCCCGCGAAGGATCGGCCCCTGATCAGGTGGTTGTGGATGTAAATGTCGAAGAACAACCGACCGGTAGCCTTAATCTGGGTGCATCATACGGTACCGATGCCGGTTTGGGGCTGTCTATCGGATTTTCCGAGCGAAATTTTCTGGGCCGCGGTCAGGCGCTTAACTTTTCGTTTAACACGGCGAGCGCCAATTCCGCTGCGAGCTTTTCTTTTACGGAACCGGCGTTTTTAGGGCGTGATTTGAAATTCTATATCAAGGGGTTTCATGCAAGTTCGGATAATTCCAGCTCGCATTATAACACCCGCTCTATTGGTTTGGGCTTTGGTTTTGAATTTCCGATTAGTGAAAATGGCAGATTGGGTCTGCATTACAACCTGTCAAAAAACAAGATTTTTGATGTAGATACAACTGCCGGCGTCAATTCCCCGATTATGCTCGCAGAGCAAGCTCAGGACGATTTGCTGACCAGTACAATCGGCTACAGCTATACTTACGATACACGACGCACGGGGCTTAATCCGAATGCGGGTATTGTGGTTCGCTTCGGTCAGGATTTTGCCGGGTTGGGTGGCGATACCAACTATATCAAAACCACCGCATTGCTGGGGGCCGAGACCAAGGTTTTCAACGAAGAGATCACCTTGCGGGCCGTATTCGAAGGTGGCATTCTGTCTACCTTTGGCGGCACCACCAGCCGTGTAACGGATCGGTTTTTCCTGAACGGCAGCAAAATGCGCGGCTTTGAGTCCAACGGGATTGGTCCACGCGACCTGTCGGTGACAAATCAGGATGGCTTGGGCGGTAATATGTTTGCCGTGGCACGCTTTGAGGCCGAATTCCCGCTGGGTTTGCCAGAAGAATACGGGCTTTCTGCCGGTGTGTTTTATGATGTTGGCTCGGTTTGGGGGCTGGATAACACCAATGGCGGGGCTGTGGATGATGATATCCACTGGCGCTCATCCATTGGCATTTCGATTTTCTGGACCACAGCAATCGGGCCTTTGCGGTTTAACTTTTCAAAAGCTTTGCAAAAAGAAAGCTATGACAAGGACCGCTCATTCGAGCTGACAATCCAGACTAAATTCTGAGATGGCTGATTTGGGCCGGTTATATCGGGTGTTGTTGCTGTTGGTCGCTCTAACAGCCCTGCCTGCGACCGGCCAGACACAAGACCGGAAATCCGGCATTCTGACGCTAAATCAGGAACAATTGTTTATCTCGTCGCTTTATGGTGAGCGGATAAAAGAAGAGCTAGAGGCGGAAAAAAATAAGCTGGAGGTCGCCGTTCGTCAAATCGAGTCGGATCTGGTTGCCGAAGAGAAAGCCCTGACTGAGCAACGTGCGACAATGCAGGCAGAACAGTTTCGCAAGCTGGCAGATGCGTTTGATGAAAAAGTTCAGGGTATTCGCAAAGCTCAAAAGGTGAAAATCCAGAATTTGGGGCAACGATTGGATCAGGAACGGGGCAGGTTTTTCAATTTGGCTTTGCCTATTCTGGGTGAAATAATGCGCGAACGTGGTGCCGCGGTGGTACTGGATGAACGCACGGTGTTTGCCTCCTCCAGCAGCGTTGATATTACCGATATTGCTGTGGCCCGGATTGACGCAACACTCGGCGATGGCACGGGCCAGCCGGTGTTGCCGCAAAAACCACAACAATAGACCAAACACCACGCGTGAAAAACCAATTGTGCAGCTTGTCTGTTACGCAATGAACGGTTAATCATAACGCTGTTGGAAATAACAAGAAAACAGGGATAGGCAATATGAGCGAACCAATTACCGAAGCCGATCTGGATATCATTCAGCGGATTATTCCGCATCGCTATCCAATGCTGCTGATTGACAAGGTCTGTGATATCCAGGCGGGGAAATCTGCTGTTGGCATTAAAAACATCACCTTTAACGAGCCACAATTTCAGGGACATTTTCCCGGCGCGCCAATTTTTCCCGGCGTGATGGTTGTCGAGGCGATCGCCCAAACATCGGCCGTTTTGGTCGGGATCACGCTTGAATTGGTAGACAAGCCGCTGCTGGTTTATTTCATGAGCATCGACAAATGCAAATTCCGCCGCAAAGTGGTGCCGGGCGATGTGCTGGAGCTGCATGTCGAAGTGTTGCGCGGCTCGAAAAAAATCTGGAAATTCCGGGGCGTGGCCAAGGTGGGCGACGAGATTGCGGCCGAGGCCGAAATCGTTGCCATGATTGATCTGCTAGAGGAATAAGCCATGAGCATTCACCCCAGCGCAAACATCCATGCCAGTGCAGTTCTTGAAGAGGGCTGTGTTGTTGGCGAGGGTGCAATAATCGGGCCGTTTTGTCTGGTTGGTGCAAATGTGGTGCTGGGGCCGCGGGTGCATTTAAAAAGCCATGTTGTGGTCGCCGGTATCACCGAAATTGGCGAGGATAGCGTGGTTTTTGCCTTTGCCTGCATTGGTGAAATTCCGCAGGATTTGAAATTCAACGGCGAAGAAACCCGCTTGATCATCGGTAAACGCAATCGCATCCGCGAAGGTGCTACGCTAAATACCGGAACCGCGGGCGGTGGCGGCATTACAAAAGTCGGCGATGATTGCCTGATCATGACCGGCGCCCATGTGGCCCACGATGCCCAAATCGGCAATAACGTGATCATGGCCAATCAGGTGGCGATTGCCGGTCATTGCCTGATCGAGGACAATGTCATTATCGGCGGGCTATCGGGCATTCACCAGTTTGTGCGCGTTGGTCGCGGTGCCATCATCGGCGCCGTTACCATGGTGACAAATGATGTGATCCCCTACGGTCTGGTGCAATCGGCGCGCGGCGAACTGGACGGGCTTAATCTGGTCGGTCTTAAACGCCGTGGCGTGCCCCGCAAAGACATCACCGCATTGCGTGCCGCCTATCAGGCGCTGGCGCAGGGTGAAGGTGCATTTATCGAGCGCGCCAAACGTCTGGCCGCCGATACCGAAAGCGATTATGTGCGCGAAATTGTAGATTTTATCCTTGGAACAACCGATCGTTCGTTCCTGACACCCAGCTAAGATAATAGGGCCAATCTGATGACCAAATGCCTTGCAATACTCGCCGGTCAGGGCGATTTACCGCAAATGCTGGCGCAAAATAACCCCGATGCGCTATTTGTTACGTTTTTGGGTGTTGATGTTTCTGTGCCTGACGGGATCAAACATTACAGGGCTTCGTTTGAAAAACTGGGCCAGCTGTTTGATGTGTTAAAGCAATCGGGCGTGACAGATCTGGTTTTTGCCGGTGCAATGGCGCGCCCTGCGCTGGATCCGGCTAAATTTGACGCCAAAATGATCACACTTGCGCCGCGCCTGATGGAGATCATGGCCCGTGGCGATGACGCGCTGTTTCGCGGGATTGCCGAAATTTTCGAGGCCGAAGGGTTTTCCATAAAAGCCGCCCACGCCATCCAGCCCGATTTGCTGTTGCCCGCCGGCAATCATTTCGGACCAGAGCCAAGCTCGCTGGATCAAATTGATCAGGCCCGCGCGCTGGAGGTTCTGGCCGCGCTTTCACCGCTTGATATATCGCAGGCTGTTGTGGTGGCCGGTGGTCAGGTGTTGGGCATTGAAACCATTCAGGGCACCGATGCCATGCTGAATTATGTGGCAACCACCCCGCAACATTTACTGCGCAAAAAAGCCATTATGTTAAAGGGGCCGAAAAAAGGTCAGGACATCCGCTTTGATGTGCCAACCATCGGCAAGGATACGGTTTACGCCGCTGCCGCCGCCGGTTTGGCCGGAATTTATATTTTGGCGGGCTGGGTTAATGTGTTGCACCGTGATCAGGTCGAGCTTGCGATAAAAGAAACCGGCCTGTTTCTGCGAGCACTTTGATGCGGCTTTATCTGATTGCAGGCGAACCTTCGGGCGATGCTTTGGGGGCTGCTTTGATGGCGGGCCTGAAACAGCTGCAACCGGATATTGAATTTCACGGGGCTGGCGGGCCGCTGATGCAGGATCAGGGACTGGTGAGCCAGTTTGACATGGCTGAATTATCCGTCATGGGCATTGCCGAGGTGCTGCCGAAGTATCGCGCCTTGAAACGCCGGATCCGGCAATGTTCAGATGCGGTTTTGCGGCTTGAACCGGATGCCCTGATCACCATCGACAGCCCTGATTTTTGTCTGCGGGTGGCAAAGCAGGTAAAAGCTGCCAGCGGGATTGCCACCATCCATTATGTTGCGCCGTCGGTCTGGGCGTGGCGGTCGGGCAGGGCGGCCAAAATGGCGCGGGTCATTGACCATGTGCTGGCCTTGTTGCCGTTTGAGCCGCCGTTGATGCGGGCCGCTGGCATGAGCTGTGATTTTGTCGGTCATCCGGTGGTTTCACAGCCGCAGGCCAGTGAGCAAGAGGCCGGGAATTTTCGCAGCCATCATAAAATCGGCGCGGCTCCGATATTGCTGGTGCTGCCCGGATCGCGCAAGGGCGAGGTCGAGCGGCTTGCGCCAATCTTTGGCCGGACGATCGAAAAACTGCTGAAATCCCGCCCCGATCTGCGTGTCGTGGTTCCTGCGGCGGACGCGGTTTTTGCGCGGGTCAGTGGGCTGGTATCAGGTTGGGCAGGGCAGCCAATTGTCATTGCCTCGGCCAACTTGCCGGAAAAACGCGCCGCATTTATGGCCGCAGACGTGGCATTGGCGGCTTCTGGCACGGTTTCGCTGGAACTGGCCGCGGCCGGTGCGCCGATGGTGATTGCCTATGACATGAACTGGCTTAGCCGGATTTTGATCAAGCGGATGCTGAAAACCGACACGGTGACGCTGGTCAATCTGGTTTCTGATACCCGCGAGGTGCCGGAATTTTTGGGGGCAGACTGTCAGCCTGACAAAATTGCGGGCGGGGTTTTGGCGGTTTTGGATAAACCGCATGATCAACAGCTGGCGATGGATTTAACCATGCAGCGGTTGGGGCAGGGTGGTGAAACACCGGGTTTGCGGGCGGCAAAATCGGTGCTGGCTACAATTTCCTGAAATAAATCCGGTCTGGATTGATTTCTGTGTTCAAAACGATTTGCGCCAGAATTTATAGCGGTAAATGGCGGTTGCTGATAGCTCTCGAAAATGGGTTTTGAGCTTTGGTCTTGAATTTGCCGGACTGCTGGTAATGGCCGATAATCCCAGATGTCGCGCCGTCATTTTTGCCCGCGGGGCGTGGTATTTATCGGTGACGATAACCACTTTATGCCCAGCGACCAGCGCCAATGCATTTTTGATGTTTTCATAAGTCGTGGTCGAATTGTCCTCAATCGAAATGCACATTTCAGGCACTCCGTTTTGCAGGCAAATCTGTTTGATCACCTCGGCTTCGCTGGGTCCAAACCGGCCAACACCGCCACAGCCGATGATATGGGCGACCTGACCATTTTGAAATAACCCGACAGCATGCAAAACACGCCGTTTTAATGCAGGCGAGGCTAATCCGCCCTGCCAAACGGCCGCCCCCAGCACCAGTGCGGTCGGGCGCTCCATTAGCCGCGCCAGATCCAGCCGCCGCCAAAGATCCGGCTGCCGCCATCCTCGTAAAATACACAAGCCTGACCGGGCGACACACCTTCTTCGGGGGTCAGTAATTCAACCTCGGCCGATGTGGCCGACAGAGGGCGCAGGATGGCGGCGCGTGGCGGGCGGGTGGAGCGCACCTTGACGGCCAGATGCCATTCGTCACGGCTTTCAAATGGCTGATCTCCTAGCCAGTTGATTTCGCGCACCGGAATAATCCGTGTGCTTAAGGCTTCTTTGGGACCGACAATAACCTTGCGCTCATCGGCATCCAGTTTGACCACATACAAAGGCTCGGATAAACCGCCAATTCCCAGACCGCGGCGTTGGCCGATGGTATAATGCACCACACCGTGATGCGCCGCCAAAACCTTGCCGTCCAGATCAACGATGTCACCGGGGCTGGCGGCTTCGGGGCGCAGTTTTTCGACCAATGCGGCGTAATTGCCATCGGGCACAAAGCAAATATCCTGACTGTCGGGTTTGTCGGCCACGGCCAGCCCGTATTTCACCGCCAATTCACGGGTTTGGGCCTTGGACATCAGATGACCCAAAGGAAAACGCAAATATTCCAGCTGCTCCTGAGTGGTTGGAAACAGGAAATAGCTTTGATCGCGATTTGCATCGGCGGCCGAATGCAGCTCGGC
>DOHJ01000021.1:33413-42784 GCA_003535335.1 Paracoccaceae bacterium
GTGGCCAAAAGGTCTTTGAATTTCACCCGCTCGTTACAGCGAATGCAGGGCACAGGCGTGGCCCCGCCCAGATAACTGTCGGCAAATTCGTCAATCACGGTTTCCTGAAAAATGTTTTCGTAATCCAGAACATAATGTGGAAACCCCATTTCCTCGGCCACGCGGCGCGCATCGTGAATATCAATGCCCGCACAACAGGCACCTTTTTTGGCCAAGGCCGCGCCGTGGTCATATAATTGCAGGGTCACCCCGACCACATCATAGCCTGCTTGGACCAATTCAGCCGCCACAACAGAACTGTCAACGCCGCCCGACATGGCAACAACCACGCGGGTTTGGGACGGGGGCTTGGCAAAGCCGAGGGAATTTAGAGCATGCGTCATAAGGGTGTGTTCACAAAAGTTATCGAAGTCTTTCGAAATATAGGAAAATTCGAACTACTAACAAGGGGCAGTTTCATAGCTCTTTAATCACGTTGGCGCAAGTTGGTCAAAAGCCAAATATGGGATATTTTGATGTATTTGAAAAAAGTTGATGGATCACGGGCGGTAAATTTACCGGATGGTAGTGTAATGACGCGGGCAGATTTGCCGCCTCCAACCACACGGCGCTGGGTGGCCAGCCGCAAACTTGCTGTCGTTAAAGGCGTAATGTCCGGACTGATTCCCCTAAAAGAGGTGCTGGAATTGTATGGTTTAAGCGATGAGGAGTACCAGTCTTGGCAGTCGGCCGTTGAAAAACATGGTTTAAACGCATTAAAAACAACAGCTTTACAAAATTACAGACAACCGTAAGATGTTTTCACGAAATGTTCCGCAACGGTAACCTGTGGTTAACCATTTAACGCCAGTGTTAACCATATTGTGAGACGGAAAAAATAGCGGAGAAGAAAACAATGCGAGTATTGCTGGTCGAGGATGACCCTACCACCTCAAAAAGTATCGAAATGATGCTAACCCATGCCAACCTGAATGTTTACTGCACCGATCTTGGTGAAGAAGGCATCGATCTGGCCAAACTATACGATTACGATTTAATCCTGCTTGATCTGGGATTGCCGGATATGAATGGCAACGAAGTGCTACGTCAATTGCGGCTGGCCCGGGTTGACACCCCGATTTTGATCCTGACCGGATCGGATGATACCGAAAGCAAAATCAAAAGCTTTGGTTTCGGGGCAGATGATTATTTGACTAAACCGTTCCATCGCGAAGAGCTGGTGGCACGTATCCATGCGATTATCCGACGCTCGAAAGGGCATTCGCAATCGATTATCTCGACAGGTAAAATTGGTGTGAATCTGGATGCTAAAACTGTAGAAGCAGCCGGTAAATCGGTTCATCTCACAGGTAAAGAATACCAGATGCTGGAATTGTTGTCTTTGCGGAAAGGCACGACTTTGACCAAGGAAATGTTTCTGAACCATCTTTATGGCGGTATGGACGAGCCTGAGTTGAAAATCATTGATGTGTTTATCTGCAAGCTTCGTAAAAAGCTGTGTGACGCCACTGATGGTGAAAATTATATCGAAACGGTTTGGGGGCGTGGATATGTTCTGCGTGATCCTGTTGCGGCTGAAATGAAAGAACCTATGGCAATTGGTGCTTAGAAGTAGAAACTGAGGCCAACCACTCACTGGACCTCTTCGCGATGCGCGCTTATCATTGGCAAATAACATCGCGAAGAGGACGAAATGAACGCAATACCCGACATTGATCAGCTCAGCCAAGAGCAGGCCAAAACTGAACTGGCTTCTTTAACCAAAAAGCTGACCCGTGCAAATAATGCCTATCACGGCGAAGATAGCCCCGAGATTAGCGATGCAGAGTATGATCTTTTAAAACGGCGTAATGCCGAAATTGAAGACCATTTCCCTGAACTAAAAAGAGCTGATAGCCCGACCGATTTGATCGGCAGTAAACCCGCCGAAGGGTTTGCCAAAGTGCAGCATGCCGTGCGGATGCTATCACTTGGCAATGCGTTTTCTGATGCGGATGTGGTTGAATTTGACAATCGTACCCGCAAATTTCTGGGAATGGGGCAGGAGGTATCTCTCGAATACACAGCAGAACCAAAGATTGACGGGGTTTCTTTAAGTTTACGATATGAATCCGGCCAACTTGTTCATGCCGCGACACGCGGAGATGGCTCTGTTGGGGAAAACGTAACAGCCAATGCACTGGCGATATCCGGAATCCCGCAGAAAATTACAGCGGCCCCCGATGTGTTAGAGGTTCGCGGCGAAGTCTATATGGCACTGGACGAATTTATCAAATTGAACGAGCGCCAGATATCAAATGGTGAAAAACCCTTTGCCAACCCCCGAAATGCTGCTGCAGGATCTTTGCGGCAACTTAATCCGCAGATCACAAAATCCCGGCCGCTTAATTTCTTTGCTTATGCATGGGGGCAGTTATCTGCGCCATTGGCTGAAACACAGATGGAGGCTATTAACCGGCTTTCCGCATTCGGGTTTAAGACCAATTCGTTGACAAAAATCTGTAACAATCCGGACGAAATGATTGGTCATTACAACAGTATTGAGCAAAAACGCGCTGAACTTGGTTATGATATTGATGGTGTTGTTTACAAAGTTAATGATCTTGCATTGCAAAAGCGTCTCGGGTTTCGGTCGACCACACCACGCTGGGCCATTGCCCATAAATTTCCCGCGGAACTGGCCTGGACCCGTTTGGAAGAAATCGACATTCAGGTTGGCCGTACCGGTGCCTTGTCACCGGTGGCCCGCTTGCAACCTGTGACGGTTGGCGGTGTTGTCGTTTCAAATGCAACGCTTCACAATGAGGATTACATCAAAGGGCTTGATTCAAAAGGCAAAACTATTCGGGGTGGGAAAGATATTCGTGTCGGAGATTGGGTGCAGGTCTATCGGGCCGGTGATGTCATCCCCAAAATTGCCGATGTTGATCTACAAAAACGCCCAGAACAGACAACTGCTTATAAATTCCCGCGCCATTGTCCTGAATGTAAATCCGACGCGATCCGCGAAATAGGGGATGCGGTGCGCCGTTGTCGCGGCGGTGTTATTTGTCCGGCTCAAGCCGTTGAGAAGCTGAAACACTTCGTGTCACGCGGCGCATTTGACATAGACGGTCTGGGCGCAAAGCAGATTGAGATGTTTTATCACGATGCCGAGCTGAGAATTGCCGAGCCGGCCGATATATTTACCCTACAGATGCGAGATCAGGTTAATCTGACAAAACTGAAAAATCGCGATGGTTGGGGTGAAAAATCAGCCGCCAAACTCTTTGCAGCTATAGATGAAAAACGTCAAATCCCCTTGGCCAAACTAATTTTTTCCCTTGGCATTCGCCATGTTGGCGAAAGTGCTTCAACCTTGCTGGCGGATCATTATGGTCGCTGGGAAGATTTCGAAACTGCAATCACCAGCGCCAAAATTGACAAAGGCGAGCAATGGGATGGTTTGATCGGGATTGACGGGGTTGGCAAGGTTATGGCCATATCGCTGATCACGGCATTTGGCCAAGGCGCGGAACGTGCCTCAATCGATCGTTTGATTGAGCAATTGCAGCCACAAGAGATGATCAAGCGCATGCCGGTAAATAGTCCGGTTGCCGGAAAAATTGTGGTTTTTACCGGCACGCTGGAAAAAATGACACGAGCCGAGGCAAAGGTGCGCGCAGAAGCCTTGGGTGCAAAGGTGTCCAGCATGGTTTCGGCCAAAACCGATCTGGTTGTTGCAGGACCGGGGGCAGGATCGAAGGCCAAAAAAGCCGAAAAACTGGGTGTTGAACTTATTGACGAAGACACGTGGCTAACTTTGATTGGTGACGCATGAGCGGACGACCGGAAATTCTGTTTCCATTATTTTCAGGTTTGGAAGCTCTGACGGGAGTCGGTCCCAAAACGGCCATGCATTTCGCCCAGATGGGTATTGAAAAACCACGTGATTTGATTTTTACTCTGCCACACAGCGGGATTGATCGCCAAAACCGGTCGAGCATTCGGGATGTCGTTGCACCGGTTGTGGTGACAGTAGAAATAATTGTTGGCCGCCATCTACCACCTTCGGCCCGGGGACGTCCGTATCGTGTTGAAGTAGAAGATAAAAAAACCACATTTCAGCTGGTTTTTTTCCACGCCCATCCGGATTATATCCAGAAAATTCTGCCAACAGGTCAGCGGCGCGTGGTCTCAGGCAAAGTTGAAATTTTTGACGGGGTGGCTCAGATGGTTCATCCAGACCATGTGTTGCGCCCCGAAGATTCGGCTGAAATTCCAGTATTTGAGCCGGTTTACCCCCTGACATCCGGCGTCACTAGAAATTTGATGTCAAAGGCAATCAAGTCAGCATTATTGCTGGTTACGCCTTTGGATGAGTGGATCGATCCGGGGCAAAAGAAAAAGGCGGGCTGGCCAGATTGGCTGGATGCTGTGACCGCCGTCCATTTACCGCAAAACAACACGGATCTGGCCGCCACATCCGCGGCGCGTGAACGGCTTGCTTATGACGAATTTTTTGCCCATCAGTTAACATTGGCATTGGCCCGAATGCTTGAGCGCAAGGGGAAAGGCCAAATCAGTCAAGGCAGCGGGGCGTTGCAAGAAAAAGTTCTGGCGGCCCTGCCTTATACGGCAACGGTTGCGCAAACCCGTGCAATTGCTGAAATCGCGGCCGATTTGGCATCGCCTTTGCGGATGAACCGGTTGTTGCAGGGCGATGTCGGGGCTGGAAAAACATTCGTTGCCCTGATGGCGCTGTTGATTGCGGTAGAATCCGGCGGTCAAGGCGTGATGATGGCCCCGACCGAAATTCTGGCCCGTCAACATCTGGCGGGTTTGCAACCTTTGGCGCAAACGGCAGGGATTAAGCTGGAAATCTTGACAGGTCGGGATAAATCCCGTGCTCGGGCCGAAAAACTGGCTGCGTTAAAATCCGGCGAAATCGATGTTTTAGTTGGCACACATGCCGTTTTTCAAAAGGATGTGAAATTTAATGATCTGCGTCTGGCGGTGGTGGACGAGCAGCATAAATTCGGTGTGCGCCAGCGGCTTGAATTATCGGCCAAAGGTATGCACGCGGATGTGTTGGTTATGACCGCAACGCCAATTCCGCGTTCATTGGCGCTGGCGCAATATGGCGATATGGATATTTCGGTGCTGGATGAAAAACCGCCGGGGCGAAAACCAATCCGTACGGCAATGGTTTCGACCGGGCGAATTGACGAGGTTGTCGCTCATTTAAAAAAAGCGCTGTCCGAGGGCCAGCAGGCCTATTGGGTTTGTCCGTTGGTAGAAGAAAGCGAAGTTGTCGACATGACGGCAGCGCAAGAACGCTTTAAAATGCTGCGTGCAATTCTTGGTGAGGGCATGGTCGGTTTGGCGCATGGGCAATTGCCGGCCGAGGAAAAAGATGCGGCAATGCAGGCATTTCAAACCGGAAAGACCAAGGTTCTGGTCGCCACAACCGTAATTGAGGTTGGCGTTGATGTGCCAAACGCCAGCATTATGGTGATCGAGCGAGCCGAAAGTTTTGGTTTGGCCCAGTTACACCAATTGCGCGGCCGTGTCGGGCGTGGAATGCAACAATCGACTTGTCTGTTGCTTTATCAGGCACCACTTTCTGAAACTGCAACCAAACGGCTGGAAATATTGCGCGAAACCCAAGACGGTTTTGTGATTGCCGAAAAGGATTTGGCTATGCGCGGGGCAGGGGATTTGATCGGTACAGCCCAATCTGGGCTACCACGTTTCAGGATCGCCGATATGGAAAATCAGGCATCGCTAATGGCAGTTGCCCAGTCGGATGCCAGAAAGCTTCTGCTTGATGATGCCGGCTTGGTTAGCCCAAGGGGTAAGGCTGCAAGGACACTTTTATGGTTAATGGAGCAGGATAAAGCAATTCGTTTGATTTCAGTAGGTTAGCAGGTTTGGCCTTTGTTTGTCCACAAATGTTCTTAAAAAGTTCTTTACAAAGCCACTCATATATGAGAACAAATAGGCAACAAGTAAAGTAACTGATAAAGGATCTAACGATGCTGACCGAAATAAGAACAGTCTACAAGCGTTCAAGCGAGACCATTTTAGAAGATGCAATGGGTGCCGGTGCGCTTTTGGTGATGATGGCCGCTGCACTTTATCTGCCAAACTTTATCTGAGGAGCTATATGAATTTGCCTGCCGACTTTATGCAGATTTCCAATCGCTATCTTGTTCCCAAACAGATGCGACACACTTAAATTGCCTTGTACTGCAAAAGAAGATTGCCTCTTTCTTAATTAAGTGTTGGGTTCTGTATAACCCTTGGCTACTTGCCGCCGCCTTCCTTAACCGGAAGTGCGGCGGTTTTTTTTGATTCATTCGGTTGTATAGGCCAGCCGTAAGCCGCCCCAGAGTTTGTTGTTGATAAAAATAGGGGAGGAAACATCTTTCATGGTGATAAATTCACCGCCCCCCATATCGCGCCTGTAAACCTGAAGCAGGAAAGGTTCTTTGTTATTGCCGGCTTTCAGGCCGACCTTGTCATTGAAAATGCAACGGTTTCGACAGTTGGCCATGTTCCAGACCGGATCATTTCCTTGAGGTTTGGAAAATTTGTTATTATGGGTGGAAATATACCCATCCCGGTTAATTGCGGCACAAAAAACCACGCTTTTATCAAGTTCCAGCGCGGCTTCTTGAACCTCAGGAAATATTTTATCCGTGAAATGTGTGAAACTGGTCATGAACTGTGCAGGGTTGCTACCGTTAACGGGGGTGTAATTTTTGCTAAACAGGTCAGTAACTGAAATGTTGCCATTGGAAATGCCATTTTCAATCTGACAGGTTATTTCGGCCGCGCGGCTTTGAACCTCGTCGATAAACCTGCAATCCTGAGTGGCACCACCCAGCATTACACTGCTCTGAACCAGAATTTCAGATTGATCGACCATCTGATCTGCGCGGGTTCGTGCACTGTGAATTCCTGTGGCAGTCTGTTCTAGCGCCTCCCCCATATCGGCAAAACCCCGATGAAATTCTTCAACCGCCTCATGCACTGCTGTGGCATTGATTTTGATGTCTTTTACATCTGTATTGATCATGCGCACATATTCAGCGATGCCCGACAGGGCCAGATCTGTTTCTTCTGCCTCGGATTGCACGCCGGCCGCATTTTCGCCTGCTTGACTTGATTCGCCACGTAATGCGTCAACCCAGTCGCTGAATGTGATGATGGAGTCGGAAATACCTTCGGCCGCAGTGGCCGTTTTTCGTGACAATTCCTTAATCGCTTCGGCCACAACGGCAAACCCGCGCCCTGCATCACCGGCGTGGGCGGCTTCGATTTTTGCATTGATCGCCAGAATGTTCACTTGTTTTGCAATTGCTGAAATAGCACTATTGTTTGATTGGGCCGAATTGATGGTTTCTTCGATCGCGGTAATGCGCTGATCTAATGATTGCACCCAATTGGCCAATTCTTGTGTTCGGTTGCCGGCACTTTGGATATTTTCTACCGATTTGACCACAATTTCAAGCGTTTCGTGGGTCGTTTCATTAATTGTATCAATTGCCGTACTCACACGGGTATTGCCCGTTAACATCTCGTCGACTTTACCGCGCACCTGCCCAAGCGTTTTAAGTTGTGCATTGGTATGGTCATCAATTTGGTCAATAACGCCGGCAATATCGACGAAATCGACGCTTAGCTTTGAGGCATAATACGATAATTTGTCCAAACCGTCTTCAGCCGGGCTGGATTTGCTAAAATCTGAGGTGGGAATCATCGACATCTCCTGAGCTAAACCTCAGGCTAAGGCCAAGATGTTTCAGTATCTTTAAATTCAGGCCGTTTTGTCGATGTGTTTTATGGCTTTTGTGACAGCTTCTAGGGCCAGCAGGATCGAATCGTGGCGGTTTTTAAAATCGCGGGCTGGTTCCAGCACTTTTAGCCCGTCAAATGGCGCGTCCGGAACTGGCCCGTTGCTGCGCAACATTTGCGAAAGCTGATCGCGCGCTTTGAAAACCTGCTCGGATGTGCGGCCGATAATATGGCTGGCCACCACGCTCGCAGCGGCTTGACCCAAGGCGCAGGCCTTAACGTCCTGACCAAAACCAACGACCTTGCCGTGTTCCATATTTAGATCGATCGTAACTGTCGATCCGCACAATGGCGCGCGCTCTTTCACACTTGCTTGTGCCGATTCCAGCCGTTCAGTCAACGGAATATCGGCCGCCAATGCCAAAATCTGGCCGGAATATAATTTTATCAGATCGCTATCAACGCTCATTGGCTTTCTCTTTTGCTTGCTGATACCCTAGATAGGCATCTGAACAGAATTTGCAAAAGGTTTTCCCATGGTTTTTGATCCCGACACACTAAAATTTGATGATAACGGCCTAATTCCGGCCATCGCCCAACAAGAAGGCAGCGGCGAGGTGCTGATGATGGCATGGATGAACAAGGACGCCGTGATACGTAGCTTGGAAAGCGGTAAAGTGACATACTGGTCGCGTTCGCGCCAATCTTTCTGGGTCAAGGGCGAAACCTCGGGCCACACACAGAAAATGATCGAGATGCGCGTGGATTGTGATCGGGATTGTTTGCTGCTTGTTGTCGACCAAACAGGTCCGGCGTGTCACACAAACCGGCGCAGCTGTTTTTACACGTCGATTGAAGAGGATGGCGAAGTAGAACTGATGCAACCTGAAAGCTAAAAAAAGTTACCCAGTATATGAAGCCGGGAATACCGATTGTGCGGTTTAAATTCATCACCAAAGGCGAGACTTTGGGCTTGGCTTTTGACGGGCTGGTTTATTTAGACGGGCGTGGAAAATCCTGCCCAAACCTTGGCGTGCACTTAGATAAAATCAAACAGGTCTTAGGCCAAGCATAATGCGGATATCGGCCGGTGTGACCCCGTCATCGCGGTATTTGGCAATGGCGCGGGCATCGTCGCGTTTGGCCAGACGTTTGCCGTTTTCATCACGGATCAATGCGTGGTGGTGATAGTCGGGAGTCGGCAGTTTTAGCAAATTTTGCAACAAAACATGTATTTTGGTCGCCTCAAACAGGTCTTGGCCGCGGATCACATGGCTAATAGCCTGATCGGCGTCATCCAGAACCACAGACAGATGATACGAGGTTCCCATTTGCCGGCGTGACAGGATTATATCACCGACAGTGTTGATCAGATCATCGGCGTAAATAGTTTGTCGGCCCGCACTGGCCGGACCTGTTTCATTAAACCCAAGATTTACACCGCCCAGAAAATCACAGGCCTTTCGCATATTCAGCCGCAAGGCGGCATCAGGTTGTTGATGATTCTGGTCGCGACAGGTTCCGGGGTAGATCAGGCCATCAGGACCAAATGTGGGCTCAACCCCTTCTTGGGGGGCTGAAACGGCGGC
>DOHJ01000021.1:43193-43568 GCA_003535335.1 Paracoccaceae bacterium
CGCTTTCGCGTAACGCTGTATATTGTTGGATTGACATAGTACAGGTTCGGGCCATTTCAGACCCAGCCAGTGCAGATCGTCAAATATCTGTGCTTGCCAATGCGGGCGCGCGCGGCTTTGATCAATATCTTCAATTCGCAGCAAAAACGCACCACCTGCCGCCTGCGCCAGATCATAAGCCAGCATGGCAGAATAAGCGTGGCCCAAATGCAAAGGGCCGGTGGGGGATGGGGCAAAACGGGTGCGCATAAGGCCCAAGTTAAGCGTTTGGCGTTTGGCCGTCCAGCCATGTTGTCCAAGCAGATTTGGCCCGATCTGTGTAGGCTTTAGAGCGGGTTTTATGGTTTTTGCGCCCGCCTTTGACATCTTCTATCG
>DOHJ01000041.1 GCA_003535335.1 Paracoccaceae bacterium
TATTGATGCCCTCGGTGGTGCCGGAATTCAGCACGATTTCACGCTCGTCCGCTACATTTAAAAACTTGGCAACAATGCCGCGAACGGCCTCGTATTTATCGGTGGAAAGGTTGGAAAGGTAATGTAACCCCCTGTGAACATTGGCATATTCATTTGCATATCCACGGGTTATCGCATCAATCACCACTTGCGGTTTTTGGGCCGATGCCCCGTTATCCAGATAGGTCAAGGGTTTGCCGTTCACCTGCCGCGACAGGATCGGAAAATCACTGCGGATTTTTTCAACGTCATACATTGGTGTCATTTAAATTTACCCCATTGGGTTTCAATCAGCGCGCTGATCCAGATCCAGAAAAATGCCGCTGCCAAAATGCCGCCGACGATATTTAGCTGTATTCCAGCCCCTACAAAACCTGAAACCAACCCATATAACAGCCAGACCGGAACCAGCACCAGCAATGTCCAAAACAATGCAAGTCGTGCCCCCAAACCGGTTCCAGCTCCGCCCAGAATTCGTGCAAATAAATAGCTGATCCATGCGATGATATAAAACAGTAGCGGAGCCACGAAAACCCAGGCCCACATCGCGGCGATCATCCGGCCCTCGAGCGGTATTTCCGCATCAAGATAGGCTTCGCGTGACAGGCGTGGCCATTGGGAAATATAGATCAAAAAACAGGCGGAGAGCAAAAAAATTATCACCCGTCCTTCGGACAAACCGCGCTGCATGTGGCGACGGATCACGCGGCGCGGCCATAAATAGCTTTGTGCGATATCGCGGCTGACTGACATTTTATTTGCGCCTGCGCGTCAGCCATGACGCCAAACGGTCACGAATATGATCCGCGATTTCTTCGCTTTCGATTTCATCAACAGCCGCCGCCAAAAAGGCCAAAATCAGCAAATCCTGCGCCTCGTTCACTTCAACCCCGCGCGAACGCAGATAAAACATTGCCTCGTCATCAATCGCGCCGGTGGTTGAACCGTGGCTGCACAGCACATCATCGGCGTAGATTTCCAGCTCGGGTTTGCCATAATACTGGCTGTTATCATCCAGCAGCAAAGACTGGCTCATTTGGTAACCGTCGGTTTTCTGCGCATCGGGCTGCACCAGAATTTTACCCTGAAAGACACCGGTCGCACCATTACGCAGCACTTTTTTATAAACCTGCCGGCTTTCACAATTTACCGCGTCATGGGTGATAAATACCGTGTCATCATGCACAAATTCGCCATCACCCATGGCAACACCGGCCACGTGCGCCGTGGCGTTATCACCGGTTAACTCCATTACAACCTCGTTGCGGGTCAGCTTGCCGTTCATCGTCATGGTGAACGATTTAAAGGTGCTTTCGGCCCCAAGACGGGCAAACATATGCGTGGCCGCAACACGGCCATGATCACGTCCCATGGTGCGAATGTGGTGAAACGCGGCCCTGTCGGCCACGTCGATTTCCACCACTGTATTCAAACGCGCAGCGGCAGCTCCGTTTTCAAGAACGGTCAGACTAACACCTTCGTCCAACTTAATAATATGGTGCATCATCACATCGGATGTCTCTGATTTTCTTTGATAAATCAGGCTAATCGGCTTGCACGATTCGCCCGTTGCATGGATCACAACGCCCTCAGTCGCATGAGCCGTATTCAAGGTTGCAAGCGGACGTGGCACCGGCGATTGGCCTGTTTCTTCCAGTTTTCCATAACTTTCTTGCGCCCAGTCAGGTGCATCGCACAACTGCCAGATTTTCACACCTTGCAGCGTCAAATCATCGGAAAGATCCGCATCATAAACCCCGTCAACAAAGACAATTTTCAAACGGTCAATCGCGGCGAACATCGGCCCTTCACCATGCTTGAAAATCGCCGCCGCCGCGGGTTTTTCTGCCGTCAACAGATCGGGTCGGGTGTATTTCCAGTATTCGTCACGTCGCTGCGGCAGGCCCATAGCCTCAAGCCGCTTTGCTGCGCTTTTTCGGGCATCCTGCATCAACCGACCTCCGCCAGAATGTCGGCATAACCGTTGTTTTCCACTTCAAGCGCCAGATCGGGACCGCCGGATTTAACCATGCGCCCATCGGCCATGATATGCACCACATCAGGTTTAATATGATCCAGAAGCCGTTGATAATGCGTGATAACCAGAAATGAACGCCCGGTGCTGCGCAACGCATTCACACCTTCGGCCACCAGTTTCATCGCGTCCACATCCAGACCGGAATCGGTTTCATCCAGAATGCAGATTTTTGGCTCCAGCACCGCCATTTGCAAAATTTCATTGCGCTTTTTTTCACCACCGGAAAATCCGACATTAACCGGACGTTTCAGCATTTCAGCATCAATTTTCAAATCCTTGGCCTTGGCCCGTACCAGTTTCAGGAAATCACCGGCCGACATTTCATCTTCGCCGCGCAATTTACGCTGTGAATTCACCGCCGTGCGCAGAAAAGTCATGTTGCCAACGCCGGGTATTTCAACCGGATATTGAAAGGCCAGAAACAGGCCCAAAGCGGCGCGTTCCTCGGGATCCATATCCAACAAATCTTCGCCGAGCATTTCGGCCGAGCCTTGGGTAACCTCATAGCCATCACGCCCCGAAAGCACATAAGACAGCGTCGATTTACCCGAGCCGTTCGGCCCCATAATCGCATGCACTTCACCCGCGCCGATCTCCAGATCAACACCTTTGAGGATTTGTTTATCCTCATCTTCAAGTTTGACGTGCAAGTTTTTAATATTAAGCATTTTTATTTCCTTTTTTCGCAACCTGCGAACCTATCCTACCGAACCTTCAAGCGAAATCGCCACCAGCGCCTGCGCTTCCATGGCAAATTCCATCGGCAAGGCCTGCAAAACTTCCTTGGCAAAACCATTAACAATTAGCGCAACTGCCGCCTCTTCGTCCATGCCGCGTTGCTGGCAATAAAACATTTGTTCATCATCCACTTTCGAGGTCGTCGCCTCATGCTCGACCCGCGAAGAATTATTTTTCACCTCGATATACGGCACCGTATGCGCACCGCTTTTATCACCAATCAGCAAACTATCACATTGGGTGTAATTGCGCGAATTTGTAGCACGCGGATGCATCGAGACCAGCCCGCGATAGGTGTTTTGCGATTTTCCGGCCGATATCCCCTTGGAAACAATGCGCGATTTGGTGTTTTTGCCCAGATGGATCATCTTGGTGCCGGTGTCGGCCTGCTGGTAATTATTGGTGATGGCGATCGAGTAAAACTCGCCTTGGCTATCATCGCCGCGCAAAATGCAGCTGGGATATTTCCAGGTCAGGGCCGATCCGGTTTCGACTTGTGTCCACATCATTTTGGAACGCGCCCCACGGCAATCGGCCCGTTTGGTGACGAAATTATAAATCCCGCCCTTGCCATTTTCATCGCCCGGATACCAGTTTTGTACGGTCGAATATTTCACCTCGGCATCTTCCTCAAGGATAATTTCAACGATCGCCGCATGCATCTGGAATTCATCACGCTGAGGTGCAGTGCAACCTTCCAAGTAACTGACATAACTGCCTTTATCGGCAATAATCAGGGTGCGCTCAAACTGGCCGGTATTTTCGGCATTCATGCGAAAATAAGTCGACAGTTCCATCGGGCAACGCACACCGGGCGGAATGTAAACGAATGATCCGGCCGAAAACACGGCTGTATTCAGGGTGGCGTAAAAATTATCCGAAGGCGAAACCACGGTGCCCAGATATTTCTTGACCAGCTCAGGGTGGTCGCGGATGGCTTCGCCGATCGAGCAAAAAATCACCCCGACCTTTGAAAGTTCTTCCTTGAAGGTCGTGCCCAGCGACACCGAATCAAACACCGCATCCACCGCAACCCTGCTTTCCTTGGCATCGGCTGGCGCGGCATCCGCACCTTCAACACCGGCCAGAACCATCTGTTCTTTCAACGGAATTCCCAATTTGGTATAGGTTTCCAGCAGCTTGGGGTCAACCTCGTCCAACGATTTTGGCTTGACCTGCATGCTTTTGGGCCGGGCGTAATAATAGCTGTCCTGAAAATCCGGCTTTTCATATTTCAGCATCGACCAGTCCGGCTCTTCCAGCTTTTCCCAACGCGCAAACGCCTCAAGCCGCCAGTTGGTCATCCACTCAGGTTCATTATGTTTTTCAGAAATCAGGCGCACAATATCGGTGTTCAACCCCTTGGGGGCGTATTCCATCTCGATATCGGTTTCCCAGCCATATTTATAATCGCCAGCAAGGCCCTTTACAGCCTCGACAGTGTCTTCTTCAACGCCTTCTTTGGCAATCATTTCGTTTCCGTCGGCCATTTTATTTCCTTGTCATACGGTGATGGGTCTACCGCATCCTGAATTTCCCCAACTGCCCGCGCCAAACCTTGGCAAAGCGCAAAACATCGTCTTTTGTCGTGGTCGGGCCAATTGAAACCCTGATCGCGCTTGAGGCGGTCAGATCATCAAACCCCATCGCCTTAAGCACCTTGCTGGCCCGCACTTTTCCCGATGAGCAAGCCGATCCGGCCGAAACCGCAAAACCGGCCAGATCCATCTGCATTACCTGCGTTTCACCCTTCCAGCCAGGATGGGCAAAACAGGTCGTGTTGGGAAGGCGCGTAACCTTATTCCCGATCAAAATAGTATCTTTTGAAGATTCTTCCAGCATTAAATCTAGAATCTTTCTAATTTCTTCAACCTGATCCCAAATTCCGTTATCCAGATCGCGCGCCGCCGCCGCTGCCGCCGCACCAAAGCCGGCGATTCCTATAACGTTTTCAGTGCCCGAGCGACGGCCCATTTCCTGACCACCACCCTTTATTTGCGCGGCAATATCAGTGCCCCGTTTCACCACCAAAGCCCCGACGCCCTTGGGCCCGCCCAGTTTATGGGCCGAAATCATCGCCATTTGGGCACCGCACCAGTTAAAGGCAAAAGGAACTTTTCCAAAGGCTTGGGTTGCGTCAACCACGGCCAAACCTTCGGGCAATTTCTGTAAAATCCCGGTTTCGCTATTGGCCGCTTGCAACACGCTGACCGCCGGATCGGTTATGCCAACCCTGCCCTGCATATCGACGGGCAAATCCACATCTGCCCAGACCTCAACCGCATCATGCTCAACGCCTGCGCAATGCAAACCCCGATGCGCCATAGCCAAGGCGGCACTTTCAGTTGCGCTCGAGGTGAAAATAACATCCGCCCCATCCGCGCCAAATGCTTGGGCCACCTGCCGGCGTGCGCGCGCCACAATACCCAGTGCCTTGCGACCTTCTCCATGCACAGAGGACGGGTTGCCAACCACATCCATCGCGGCAATCATCGCCTCGCGTGCCTCGGGGCGCAAAGGCGTGGTTGCATTCCAGTCCAGATAGATCCGCTTCATTGACGGCCTTTCTTCTTGCTAAAAATACCTGCGCCGCAGGCAAGAATGCGCTTGAGCCCGTAAGGGGTCAAGCGCATGGGGCGACGCGCGTTAGCGCGGCGCAAACCTAGGATGCCTCGTCAACAACTTCAAACAAATGCGGAACCGCAGGACACGGGGCCAGATCATTCTTGATCACATCCGACAGGCGTGTCTGGTGCAAATACACATAAACATGCGCCGACAACCCCTCCCACAAACGGTTGGTCATGGATTGGGCTTTTGATCCGGATGCCCCGCCCTTGGCCCCGATACCTGTGTGCAAGGCGGAAACCGTTTCATCCACCGCCCCCAACACTTCGGAAATCCGTATTTCTGCCGGTGTGCGCGCCAATTGATAGCCACCACCCGGACCCCGCACCGATTTCACCAGCTCAGCCCGGCGCAGCTTTACAAACAACTGCTCAAGATAGGCCAGCGAAATATCCTGCCGACCCGATATTTCCGATAGCGAAACCAGCTTGCCATCCGGCTGAATCGCCAAATCTGCCAGCGCAACCATCGCATATCGTCCTTTTGTGCTCAGTTTCATTACTTTACCTCATCCAAATACATTGACCTTGAGCATCAGGAAGCTTACTTCCCGATAAACCCATACTTGCAATTCGCGCGGATATGGAAAAAATATCTATGGTGCCTGACCCTTCCAGTCAACGAAAAGCCGCCACAACGCCGCCACAACCAAGGATACGAAATGCCAGAAGTAATATTTCCCGGCCCCGAGGGCCGCCTAGAAGGCCGATATCATCCGCAAAAAGCCAAAGATGCACCGATTGCCATTGTGCTGCATCCGCACCCGCAATTTGGCGGCACCATGAACAACCGGCTGGTTTATAACCTGCACTACACATTTTATAACATGGGTTTCACAGTTCTGCGTTTCAATTTTCGCGGTGTGGGGCGCAGCCAGGGCGAATATGACCAAGGTGTTGGCGAATTGTCCGATGCGGCCAGCGCGCTGGATTATCTGCAAACCCTGAACCCTAATTCCAAACATTGCTGGGTCGCCGGATTTTCTTTTGGTGCATGGATCGGCATGCAGCTGTTGATGCGCCGCCCTGAAATCACCGGCTTTATTTCGGTTTCGCCCCCGGCCAGGGTGTATGATTTCAGCTTCCTTGCGCCGCTGCCT
>DOHJ01000093.1:0-1073 GCA_003535335.1 Paracoccaceae bacterium
GCCGATTTTGGCAAGCTGGAGCCGTTAGCGCTGGCCGCACGCGATGCGGGCTTTGATGTCAGCTTTTTTGTCACCGGCATGCATTTGATGGCCCGCTACGGCATGACCAAAATCGAGGTGCACCGCCTAACCGGTGTCAAAGTGTTCGAGCACCAAAACCAGCAGGAAGACGACCCCCAAGATATGGTTCTGGCCAGCACCATCACCGGTTTTTCCAACTTTATTGCCAAACAAAACCCCGATCTGGTTATCGTGCACGGTGACCGCGTCGAAGCCTTGGCCTGTGCGCTGGTTTGCGCCACCAATTATGTGCGTTGCGCCCATATCGAGGGCGGCGAGGTTTCCGGCACGATCGACGAGATTTTCCGCCACTGCAACACGAAACTGTCGGCCTGCCATTTTGTCAGCTCGGAAACGGCAAAAAACCGTGTTCTGGCCTTGGGAGAAGTGCCTGAATCGGTGTTTGTCATCGGCTCGCCCGAACTGGACACCCACGCCGCCCCATCCGGTGTGACAATCAATCAGGTGCGTGATTATTACGATATTGCCTTTGACGATTACGCCATCGTTACCTTTCACCCCGTTACCAGCGAACAGGACACCATGGGCGATCAGGCCCGCGCATTATTTGACCGGTTGGTGGCATCGGGGCGCAATTTTGTGGTGATCCTGCCAAATAATGATCCCGGTGCGGATCAGATTCTAAAAGTTATCGACAACCTGCCCGAAAATCGTTTTCGCGTCCTGCCCTCCATGCGCTTTGCCTATTTTTCCGAGCTGCTGAAAAACGCCGCCGCCCATATCGGCAATTCCAGCGTTGGCGTGCGCGAAGCGCCTTTTATCGGCCTGCCCAGCCTTGATATCGGCACGCGGCAAAATAAACGCTCATCCGCCAAATCCATCACCAGCTGCGCGGCCTTTGACGGGGATGTGATTGATGGGTTTTTGTTGAAAACATGGGGAAACCGGCTGCAATCTGACAGCGGATTTGGTGCAGGCAGTTCGGCGGCGCGGTTTGTCACGGTTTTGAATACCCCCGATTTTTGGTCGCAACCGTTACAAAAAGAGTTCCG
>DOHJ01000093.1:1474-2948 GCA_003535335.1 Paracoccaceae bacterium
ATCCGGCTGTTTGCCCGCCGGCATCTGGAAAAACGCCTGTTGCGCGGCAAGGAAGACGGGCTGCGCTACCGTGAAAAACTGGGGCTGACGAATGTTATGCGCCCTGATGGACAACTGATCTGGCTGCACGCGGTTGGTGTGGGTGAATTGCTGGCCCTGCCCGGTTTGATCCGCGAAATCGGCCGGTTGGATCCGGCCCTGAATTTTCTGCTTACCAGCTCGGCCAAAACCTCGGCCCAAGCGATTGAACACAACCTGCCCGCGCGCACGATCCATCAGTTTTTACCGCTGGACAGTCCACATTATGTGGAACGATTTCTGGACCACTGGCAACCGCAACTGTCGATCTGGGCCGAGCGCGACATCTGGCCGGTTTTTCTAACAGAACTAGAGCGCCGCGCCATTGCAATGGCATTAATCAACGGCAGGATGAGCGAAAAATCAGGGGCCAGCAAACAAAAGGCCAAAGCATTTTTTGCCGCCCTTTACGCCAAATTCCGCTTTATCGAGGTACAGGACAAAACCAGCGCCGAACAATTTGCACTGCTGGGCGTTTCGCCCGATAAAATCCGCATTACCGGCACCCTGAAGGCCGGTGCCGATGCGCTGGCCGACCAACCCGAAAAACGCGAAATCCTGAAAACGGCGCTAAAGGGTCGGCAGATCTGGCTGGCGGCATCAACCCACCCCGAAGATGAAATCCAGATATTCAAAGCCCACAAACAGGTCTTGCAACGTCACCCCGACACTTGCCTGATTTTGGCCCCGCGTGATCCGGAACGCGCCACACGCATCCAGAAACATGCGGCCGATCTTGGCTTTCAGGCTGCTATTTTGCGAGACAAATATAATGATCTAACGGGGGTCCAGATCGCCATTATCGACCGGATTGGCCAGCTTGGTATCTGGTATCGCTTGGCGGACCGTTGCTTTGTCGGCGGCTCATTTGGCGATCTTGGCGGCCACAACCCGTATGAGCCTGCATTGCTGGATTGTGCCATCAGCCATGGGCCGAATGTTCAAAATTTCGCAGATGATTACGCGAATTTTCATCGCCAAAGGGCCGCAAAATTGGTGAAAAATGCCGATGATTTGGCAAATACCTTGCTCGATCCGCAATTTCTAACGCTTCGCCACAATGCAACAACGGTTGCCGAGCACGGAAAATTGGCGCTTGAGGATACCGCAAGCCGGCTGTTTGAACTTTTACCAAATCAGGAAAAATAATGTTTTCAATTGATGATCTGAAGGCTGCCCAAACGATCGTTTACAGCCAAATGCAGCCCACGGCGCAAATCCACTGGCCGCAATTGTCACAACGCATCGGCGCCGAGGTGATTGTAAAACATGAAAACCACGCCCCCACCGGCGCCTTCAAGGTGCGCGGCGGGATCAGCTTTATTGATTGGTTGAAACGCGAACACCCTGAGGCGCGCGGCATCATCACCGCCACCCGCGGCAATCACGGCCAATC
>DOHJ01000052.1 GCA_003535335.1 Paracoccaceae bacterium
CGCAATGCATCCAGTTGATGCTGCACATATTGATCAAGTTAAAACCCAGCCGGAGACCTCACCATTGCGGCCGGAAGTAGCCCGATATGTTGCCCAACAATTAGCGGGAGAGGCCCGTCAATTTTCTGATCGACCGGTTGAGCTTACTCTTAGCCCAGAAGAGTTAGGACGCGTTCGTATGACATTTACAATGTCGGAAACAGGCATAAATGTTGCAGTTTTAACAGAACGTGGCGAGACTTTGGATTTACTACGGCGCCATATCGCGATGCTGACCGAGGAGTTTCGAGAGATCGGATACAAAGATGTTAGCTTTGATTTTTCAAGCCAAAATCAAGGCAAAACATTTGATGGTAATACGAACAATAAAGACACCGAAAATATGGCTGCAGACATTATCGATAATGAACGACCTGAGCCAGTAATCTTGTCACTGGAGCCTGTTACAGGGCTTGACCTGCGTTTATAAAGGAACCGAAAATGGAACTAACCCAAACCTCACAAAGCTCGGCACAGGCACAAGCTGCTGCGGCAAGTGCATCAGATAAAAGTGTGATTAATTCAGATTTTGATACATTTTTGAAAATGTTAACTGCACAAGTTAGAAACCAAGACCCGTTAAACCCGATGGATTCAGCAGATTTTGCAACCCAGTTGGCTACATTTTCTGGCGTTGAGCAACAAGTAAAGTCCAATGATTTACTTAAATCACTAGGCCTTCAGATGGGTGTAATGGGCATGGCGCAACTGGCCAGCTGGATCGGACTAGAGGCCAGAGCCGCTGCACCTGCCTATTTTGATGGTGATCCGATCAGCATTTCACCCAATCCGGCAGCTGGTGCAGACCGCGCAATTCTAGTGGTGCGGGACAAGAATGGAGATGAAGTGCAACGTCAGGAATTTGTTCCGTCCGTAGATGAAATACAATGGGCAGGTGTTGCTGTCGATGGTACCCCCTTTTCGAATGGAGCTTACTCATTCGAGATTGAAAGTTATTCTGGAGAAGAGTTGCTAGCCACAACAAACGCAGAAGTTTACTCGGAAATTATCGAGGCCAAAAGCCTGAATGGATCAACTGTTTTAGTATTAGAAGGTGGTGTTGAAATTCAGGCAACCCATGTTTCGGCTTTGCGTGGCGCGAGCTAATTTCCAAGCATGGTCGCGGCTACAAATCCCGCCGTTGCTGTGGCTGCCCCAAGCACTAAATAGATAACAGGCTGCAAGCGTGATTCCTTTACTGCGGGTGCTGGTGATTGTGCCTGTCTCATCAAGGCAGCTTCAGCCAATTTTGGTAACTCCGGACCAAATCGGGCCAATACTTTTGCGGTTTTCAACAAATCCCGGGTGATGGCTTTGGGGCCAATATTTGACTTGATATAATCCTCGACCACGGGTTTGGCTACGTCCCAAAAATTCATCTGTGAATCCAGAGATCTGGCAACGCCTTCGACTACGACCATTGTGCGCTGTAGCAAAATAAGTTCAGTACGGGTTTTCATGCCGAATTGTTCAGTGACTTCAAACAAATATTGAAAAATCCGAGCCATAGAAATATCATCGGACTTTACCCCGAACATTGGTTCACCAACCGCACGTAAAGCTTGGGCAAACTCAGTAACATCTTTATCAGCAGGAACATATCCAGCTTCAAAATGAACCTCGGCCACGCGTTTATAGTCCCGTCTTATAAACCCAATCAGTATTTCGGCATAGACACGGCGTGTATATTCATCAATCCGCCCCATTATCCCAAAATCATAAATTATAATATCACCGTTTGCGGCAACTTTCATATTACCTTGATGCATGTCGGCATGAAAAAACCCATCGCGCAAAGCGTGGTTTAAAAACAGTTGGAGTACTCTTTTGCCCAATTTTTTGCGATTATGACCCGCAGCATCAAGCATAGCGTTGTCACCTAGCGGCAAGCCATCGGCCCAGTCCAGCGTCAACACCTGTTTGCTGGAATATTTCCAATCTGCAGCAGGAACTTGCAGGTCCAAATCATCTTTGCTGTTATCACCAAATTCTGATGCAGCAGAGGCTTCATTGCGAAAATCCAACTCACGGATCACGCCATGATCAAAATGCGCAATGACATCTTGGGGCCGTAACCTGCGAGATGCGGGCGACAAAAACTCAACAACCCAAGCAACAAAATAAAACGCATCAATATCTTTACGAAATGCACGCTCAATTCCGGGCCGCAAAATTTTTACTGCAACCTCTTTTCCATTTTCAACCAATCGCGCGTGATGCACCTGCGCGATGGATGCCGCGGCAACTGAATCGCTGAATTCACTAAATATTTCGCCTATTGGCTGGCCCAGTTCTTTTTCAACCACAGCTTTGGCCACATCCGTTGGAAATGGTGCGAGTTTATCTTGCAACACACGCAACTGTCCTGACAACTCGTCCCCGACAATGTCAGGTCGGGTTGAAAGCACCTGCCCAAATTTAATATAGGCCGGTCCCAATGCAGTCAGCGCACGGGTTACCGGTGGCATTTTGGGATCACCCTTTAGCCCCAACCATTTAAACGGCCAGCCAAAAACATGCGCCGCGATCCTGATTGAAGCAGGCGCCCCCATCGCATCCAGCACAACACCCAATGCGCCGGTGCGTTCCAGGGTTGCGGCCGTACGGATCAACCGCCAGATATTATGAGGTCCGCGCATCTGCTATATTTTCCAACCGGAATGAAGCGCGGCGATGCCCATCGACATATTGCGATACTTCACATTGGCAAAACCGGCATTTGAGATCATATCGGCAAAAACATCCTGCTTGGGAAATTTACGGATTGATTCGACCAGATATTGATAGCTGTCCCGATCATTTGCAATCATTTGCCCCAGTTTCGGGATGATATTAAAGGAATAAAGGTCATAAATCTTTTGCATCATATCATTCGGTATTTGACTAAATTCCAGAACCATCAGCCGGCCACCGGGGCGCAATACGCGAAAGGCTTCTGACAGTGCATCGGGAATGCGCGTAACATTACGGATACCAAATGAAATTGTGTAAACGTCAAAGGTGTTATCCTTGAAGGGTAACGCCATAGCATCGCCGACCACCCAATTCAGGCTATCCGCCATTTGCGATGCTTCGGCACGTTTGGCACCGGCCACCAACATTGGTTCGGTTAAATCCAGCACCGTGGCATGTGCATTACCGGCGCGTTTCAGGAATCGAAATGAAATGTCTCCGGTTCCGCCGGCCACATCCAGCAATTTTTGCCCGGCGCGCGGTGCCAGCCAATTCATCATCGCATCTTTCCAGATCCGGTGAATTCCCATCGACATGGCATCATTCATCACATCATATTTTGACGCAACATTGGAAAATACACCATGGACCATACCGGCCTTGTCATCTTCGGCTACAGTTTGAAACCCGAAATGTGTCGTTTTATCTGTGGTCTTGCTCATTGGCCTATCGTCCTTGATACTCATACCCCTTATAATGACCTTGTCGCGCGATACAATGAGAGTAACAACAGATGCCAGAATTACCTGAAGTCGAGACAGTTCGCCGTGGGCTTTTGCCCGTAATGGAGGGCAAAATGATAATGCGCGCCGAGGTTCGCCGCCCCAATCTTCGCTGGCCATTTCCCGATAATATGGCAGAACGATTGACGGGAAAAATTGTGCAGCGGTTGCGCAGGCGGTCAAAATATATACTGGCTGATCTGGATTCAGGTGAAAGCCTGCTAATTCATCTGGGCATGTCAGGGCGGATGTTGATTTCAACCAAAAACCATCCGGATATTGCAAAACATGACCACGTGGTTTTTCATCTGCAAAATGATGCGCGGGTGGTATTTAATGATGTGCGCCGTTTTGGTGCAATGGATTTAGCGCCAACGCATTCTATTGATACGCATAAACTATTGTCGGAAATTGGCCCCGAGCCTTTGGGAAACACCTTCGATGAAGACTATTTGGTCGAGCGCCTAAAAGGCAAAAACAGCCCGATTAAAAATGTGCTGCTGGATCAACGCATTGTTGCGGGTCTGGGAAATATTTACGTCTGCGAGGTCTTGCTTCGCGCCAGCATTTCACCGATTCGAAAAGCTGGGGAGTTATCAGCGCCTAAAATACGGTCTTTGGTGCCTATTATTCGGGATGTTTTATCCGAAGCAATCGAATCAGGCGGATCTTCTTTGAAAGATTATCGCCAGGCCGATGGTGAGTTAGGTTACTTTCAACACAGCTTCAGAGCCTATGGGCGCGAAGGAAAACCCTGTGTAACTACGGGCTGTAGCGGCAAAATCCAGCGAATCGTTCAATCGGGCAGATCAACATTTTACTGTGCGCAATGCCAAAGATGACTTGATCACGTGCTAAAGAATGCTAAGAATTCAGCTTTAATTGAAACAACACGGCAAAAAATCTATGGCTTATAAAACGCTAAATGTTGAAACCGGTGATCACGTAACGCTTATTACCTTGAACCGGCCCAAAGCCTTGAATGCCCTAAATTCAGAGCTGTTGGGCGAATTGGCCGAGGCGTTAAAAGTAGCCGAAGAAAATTCCAAGGTGCATTGTATTGTCATCACTGGTTCGCAAAAGGCCTTTGCAGCGGGTGCCGACATTAAAGAAATGGTCGATAAAAGCTTTGTCGACATGTTTATGTCGGATTTTTTCGGCAAAGAAACCGATCAGCTGTTGAAAACCAGAAAACCGGTTATCGCTGCTGTTGCGGGTTATGCGCTGGGCGGCGGGTGTGAGCTGGCGATGATGTGTGATTTCATTATTGCGGCGGACACAGCCAAGTTTGGTCAGCCTGAAATCAATTTGGGCGTGGTCGCAGGGATTGGCGGCACCCAGCGCCTGACGCGTTTTGTCGGCAAATCCAAATCCATGGAAATGCACCTGACCGGACGTTTTATGGATGCAGAAGAGGCAGAACGCTCGGGTCTGGTCAGCCGCGTTGTGCCCGCTGATAAATTAATAGACGAAGCAATGGACGCGGCACATAAGATTGCAGCAAAATCTTTGTTAACCGTGATGGCCGTCAAAGAAGCGGTGAACCGTTCTTATGAAACCACTCTTAATGAAGGGTTATTATTCGAACGCCGCCTTTTTCATGCTCTTTTTGCCACAGAAGACCAATCCGAAGGCATGAACGCATTTTTGGAAAAAAGAGAAACACGGTTTCGAGGCAAATAACTCACGACATTTTTTGGCTTCCATTCCTGCTGATTCTATTTTATAGGGCGCAATACATGCGTGTGAGGCCCGCTCTGGCCAGAACGACCGGTTCTAAAACCCGGACGGGGATCTTGCACAGAAATACAGTATTGACCCCGGAAAGGGACCCGACACATGGCAAATACGCCTCAAGCAAAAAAACGCGCCCGTCAAAACGAGCGCCGGTTTCAAGTAAACAAAGCCCGCCGTTCGCGCGTTCGTACGTCTTTGCGTAAGGTTGAAGAAGCAATCCAATCTGGTGACAAAGAAGCAGCGACCGCAGCGCTTCGTGCTGCACAGCCTGAATTGATGCGCGGTGTCAGCCGTGGTATTTTTCACAAAAACACCGTAGCGCGCAAAATGTCGCGCCTGTCTTCACGGGTAAAAGCACTGTCTTAAATCGGTGTTTTTAGAAATATGAAAGGACGCAAGCCACATGCTTGCGTCCTTTTGTGATTTTTATGATCTGATTTTCTCCGATTTAACTGGATAATTTCACACCAGACAGATTCGATTTAACTATCTTTGAGTCAAGATCGAAGTTCTGTTGCATGAACGTGTTTTCCCTTGCTAACTTAACCAAGCGATTCACTTCGTCTTGGGGGGACAACAAGCCCGGCGAGATCTGGAGGATATCAAAACAGCAATGCCTGTGATGATATCTAGCATCCAAAAGATGTTGCCAGCTCGTTTAGCGATTGTCCATAATTTGGCCATTTCCTGGTCAATATGTGTGGAATTATAGTGCATGGTCAGTAGAAGGCTCTACTGCTCCCAAGCTCTGTCAATATCCGGCAACCCATATAGCTCTGCGTGCTTTATAGCACACTGTACCATTTCAAATGGGCAAAAGGGTTGGGCGAATTGTGGCGCAAAAGAAGTGTACGGGCAAAGTCTTTGCAAGTGGTGTGTGGTAAATAATCAGTCTGAAAAACGGCTTTCAAGCGGGTAGCAAATAATGACGAATAATATGTGGGATGAAATCCGCCAGCAACTACAAGAAACAATTGGGGCAAATAATTATTCAACCTGGATTGAACCGCTAGAATTTTCCGGCATTGCAGATGGCGTTGCCAAATTTTGGGTGCCAACACAGTTTTTTGGCAACTGGATCCGTCGTAATTTTGCCGATCAAATAAAGCACCACTTAAACACTACCGGCATTGCCATAACCAGAGTCGAATTTGCTGTTGCAAAACACACTCCGGCAAAGGGTCCAGCCGCCACAAAACCCGCCACCCCTAAACCGTTGGCACGTGAAATTGGTGCATCACTGGATTCACATTTTACATTTGACAGCTTTGTTGTTGGCAAGCCAAACGAGCTGGCCCACGCAGCAGCCAAGCGGGTGAGCGAAGGTGGGCCGGTTACATTCAACCCATTGTTTTTATACGGCGGCGTTGGTCTGGGTAAAACCCACCTGATGCATGCCATTGCCCATGATCTAAAAAAACATCAGCCGGATCTGAACGTGATCTATCTATCGGCTGAACAGTTTATGTATAGTTTTGTGCAGGCCCTGCGTGATCGCAAGATGATGGATTTTAAACACATGTTCCGCTCGGTTGATGTTTTGATGGTAGATGATGTGCAGTTTATTGCCGGAAAAGACAGCACTCAGGAAGAATTTTTTCATACCTTTAACGCGCTGGTGGATCAAAATAAGCAGATTATCATTTCAGCTGATCGCGCGCCCGGTGAAATCATGAAACTTGAAGAGCGGATTAAGTCGCGGCTGCAATGTGGTTTGGTGGTTGACCTGCACCCAACAGATTACGAATTGCGTTTGGGCATTTTGCAGCAGAAGGTGGAGTATTACCGCAATCAATATAAGGGACTGGTGTTGGCTGATGGCATACTTGAATTTCTGGCCCACCGGATTTCCAGTAACATCCGCGTTCTGGAAGGTGCTTTGACCCGCTTGTTTGCCTTTGCTTCACTTGTGGGCCGCGAAATAACGCTGGAGTTAACACAGGATTGTCTGGCTGATATTTTACGTGCATCGGATCGCAAAATCACCATCGGAGAAATCCAGCGCAAAGTCAGCGAGCATTACAATATTCGCCTGAGCGATATGATCGGCCCGCGTCGGATGCGCACCCTTGCCCGGCCGCGTCAAATTGCAATGTATCTGGCCAAACAGCTGACTTCGCGCTCGCTGCCTGAAATCGGGCGTCACTTTGGCGGCCGTGATCACACCACCGTCATACATGGCATTCGCAAAATTACAGAGCTAAAAGAGCTGGATAGCCAGATTTCCGAGGATCTGGAACTATTAAGGCGCTCTTTAGAGGCTTAAGCCCTTGACGTGGCGCTAAATCCGGCAGAAATTCCACAAAAGACTTGAGCTGGGCTTGAAATAAGTTAATTTCAACGCCCCGACACTGTGTAGGAGCTACGGCAATGAAAATCAGTATTGAACGCGCCGCGTTACTAAAGGCCGTATCGCAAGCCCAGTCAGTGGTCGAGCGGCGCAACACAATCCCGATCTTGGCCAATGTGCTGATTGAGGCCAAAGAAGAAACCGTCAGCTTTCGTGCTACCGATCTGGATATCGAGGTGGTCGATAAAATTCTGGGCCAAGTCGAGCGTGCAGGGGCAACCACGGTTTCTGCCGTTATGCTACATGAAATTGTGCGCAAATTACCGGACGGGGCGCTGGTGCAGCTGTCGGATGACGGCACCTCTGGTCGCTTGACGATTGAGGCGGGGCGGTCCAACTTTTCGCTGGCAACCTTGCCCAAAGAAGATTTTCCGGTCATGGCGACTTCGGAGTATGCTTCGAATTTTACGGCAAAATCCGAAATTTTACGCCGTCTGTTTGATAAAACCAAATTTGCCATTTCAACCGAAGAAACCCGCTATTACCTGAATGGGGTTTATATGCATGTTTCTGATGTGGATGGCGGCAAGGTGCTGCGCTGTGTGGCCACCGACGGCCATCGCCTTGCGCGGGTCGATGCAGATTTGCCAGATGGCGCGGCCGATATGGTTGGCGTGATTGTACCGCGCAAAACCGTGAATGAATTGCGCAAACTTCTGGATAAGGACGATGTGGAAATTGCGGTTTCGGTTTCTGAAACCAAAGTGCGGTTTGTCACGCCGGAAATCACCTTAACATCCAAAGTAATAGATGGAACTTTCCCCGATTACACCCGGGTTATTCCATCCGGAAACACCAAAAAGCTCGAAGTTGACGCAGCTGAATTTGCCAAAGCCGTTGATCGTGTTGCCACTGTTTCATCGGAACGGTCCCGCGCTGTGAAACTAACATTGGACGAAGACCGGTTGATCCTTTCGGTCAATGCGCCAGATAGCGGTGCCGCCGAAGAAGAGCTGGCAGTTGCCTATGGCGACGAGCCGCTTGAAATTGGTTTTAACGCCAAATACCTGCTGGAAATTGCCAGTCAGGTAGACCGTGAAAATGCCGTGTTTATGTTCAATTCGTCTGGTGATCCAACCTTGATGCGTGAAGGCAATGATACCTCTGCTGTTTACGTTGTGATGCCGATGCGGGTGTGACAGCTTTACGCGTAAAAGAGCTACGGCTTTCACATTTTCGATCTCACAAGGCGTTAAAAATCACGCTGGATGAACGCCCCGTGGCAATCTACGGGGCCAATGGTGCGGGTAAAACCAATATTTTAGAAGCCGTTTCAATGCTATCGCCCGGTCGTGGTTTGCGACGGGCCAAAGCCGATGAAATCGCCCGAAAACCCGAATCCGTGGGTTGGAAGGTAAGCGCAATCCTGCAAAGTTTGCATCAGATGCACGAGATTGAAACCAGCTCTGAAAATGGCGCGTCCCGCAATGTGCAGATTGATTGCAAATCCGCCTCGCAGGTGGCGTTGGGGCGCATTGCCCGAATTTTATGGCTGGTTCCTTCAATGGATCGTTTATGGATCGAAGGGGCCGAGGGGCGCCGCCGGTTTTTGGACCGGATGACAATGAGCTTTGAGCCATCGCACGCCGATGTGGTTCTGAGCTATGAAAAAGCCATGCGTGAACGCAACCGTCTGCTAAAAGACAATCAGCGTGATGGCGGCTGGTATAGCGCGCTCGAAGCCCAAATGGCGCGTTCTGGCGTGCAAATGCACCAAAACCGCATGGCCGCAATCGCCCGGCTTGTTGTTGCGCAGGCAGAGGCCAAAAGCAGCTTTCCCACCGCCAGCTTGAGACTAATTCATGCAGATGCTGCTGATGCAATGGATCATGAGCCTGATTTATTGACAGCTTTTGGTGAAAGCCGATCGCGTGATCTGTTGGCGGGTCGCACGCTTATCGGACCACATCGGGCGGATTTGCTTGCACAGTTCAGCGCCAAGGGTGTACCCGCGCGCGATTGTTCAACCGGCGAGCAAAAAGCGCTTTTAATCTCGCTTGTCCTTGCCAACGCCCGCGCCCTAAAGGCCGAGGTGGGTGCGCCGCCTATCTTGTTGCTTGATGAAATTTCCGCACATTTAGACGCAGACAGACGCGCAGCGCTATACGATGAGATTTGTGCTTTGGGGGCGCAGGCCTGGATGTCGGGAACGGGTTCGGAACTGTTTGAGGCTTTGGGAAAACGGGCCATGTGTCTTGAAGTCAGTGAGGTTGACGGCGTGTCACAAATAATAAAACCTGAAACCATCTGAAAAATGCCAACGCATTAATCCGTACATCGCCCAGTAACGTTTAACGGCTGTGCAGCGGCGCTATACTTGGCTAAATTAAAGGCAGAAACGGCACGTAGCATCCCGCAAGCATAAGGCCGCTGGCAGTAAT
>DOHJ01000161.1:0-311 GCA_003535335.1 Paracoccaceae bacterium
CCGTCACCTTCGACATAAAGCAGCTCGGGTTGGGCTGCGGCGCTACAAATCAACTTAACACCTGCCTCGTAAAGCGCGTCCACTAACGTCACAAAACGTTTGGCCTCGTTGAAATTATCGCGGCCTAAAAGCGGGATTTCCTCAAGCATAAGCACCCGCACCGCACCCGCCACCGCCAGATAATCCGCAGCCCCCAACGCAGCGCCGCAGAGATCGTAAAATCCAACCCGGGCCACCCCGCTGTTATATTGGGGCAACACAACATCGCGGCCTTTGATCTGCAAGGTTAAGGCTTCGCTCTCGCCTTGGGT
>DOHJ01000161.1:607-3622 GCA_003535335.1 Paracoccaceae bacterium
TTGATCTGCAAGGTTAAGGCTTCGCTCTCGCCGTGGGTCAAGTTTTGCCAGATACTGTCAATTTCAGCTCGGGTACCGGTATTAATTGGCGTGAAATATACCGGTGATCCGGCCAATCGGCCCTGCCGGTAATCTGTTGGACTAATCAGCTCATGTACCAGCATTCGGGTTTTTATCTGCTCGATAAAGGGCACAAACAACTGTCGGTTCAGGCCGTTTTTATAGAGATCATCGGGCGCACGGTTCGATGTGGTTACAATCACGACACCTGCTGCAAACAGGGCTTCAAACAGCCGCCCGACAATCATCGCATCGGTAATGTCACTAATTTGCATTTCATCAAAAGCCAGCAAACGCACATCTTGGCCGATCGCTTTGGCCACCGGCGCAATTGCATCCGTTACGCCTGTTTTTCGGGCTTCGTGCATGGCCTGATGAATTTCTTGCATAAAGGCGTGAAAATGCACACGGCGTTTGCCGGTAATATCCAGATTATTCACAAAGAAATCCATCAACATGGATTTTCCACGCCCAACCCCGCCCCACAAATATAAGCCTTGTGGCACGTCTTCGGGCTTGTGAAACAACCCGCCCAAAATGCCGCGTTTTCGGGTTTTACGGCCTTGTAAATGCTGGCGAATGTCTTCTAGCAGCGATAGCACAAGCTGTTGTGCCGGATCCGAATTCAGACTGCCATTGGCCACCAGATTGGCATATATATCCTGCAATTTTTCTGTCATTTTACACTCGTAATGAACGCCCCTGCCATCTGTCCAGAATATAACGGCTGACCATCAAATCCAGATGCGCCCCGCCACCGTTTTTGAACACGGTTATTTCGTTATCGTTCCGACGATTGAACTTACCCGCCGAAAGGTCGCAGGAACCCGCAATGATATCTGATTTTTCAATCACCCTGTTTTCAAACATCTTTAAACGCTTTCAATATTTCGCTATCCAGTGACGATAAAAACCGCGATCGATCCGCCTTGGAAAAAGCTTTACCACCGCCTTGGCGAAACGGATCCGCGGCGCGCAAATCCGTCATTAAATCACGGGTCGCTAAGATATTTCCGATATTTTCAGGGGTGAATATTTCACCGTTATGACGCAAAACGCGCGCACCGCCCTCGATGCATTTTGCGGCCAATGGAATGTCTCCGGTAACAACAACATCGCCACGCGTTGCGCGATCTGCAATCCACATATCGGCAACATCAGGCCCGTCTTCAACGAATATCATTTTCACCAAAGGGTTGGCTGAGGGGCGCAATCCACCGTTTGAAACCACAAACATTTCAATTTTATGTCGGCTGGCCACGCGCTCGGCTTCTGTCTTGACCGGGCAGGCGTCGGCGTCGATATAGATTGCTGTCATGTGGGATCCTGTGCCTTTGTATAACTTATATCTCTAGTGAAACGATGTGTCTATTAGTCCTGTTACTAAAGTAATTTAAGTCAGTAAATATGTGAACGCATCAGTTCATTTAAGGCTTGAACAACACCGTCTTCGTTAAACTCGCAAACTTGCCCTGATAAAAACCACTCACCGATATCCCCACAGGGCGCAACCGGGCGGATGCAATGCCCACCCTTCTTGTTTCTTGCCTAAACCGTATAATTTCAACTATAGTTGCTATCGATAAGGGGAACACCATGGTAGACAGTACAGCTCAGATCAAAAAGGGTCGCAAATATGATCAGGTTCTTGAAGGCGCGCGTGCTGTTTTTATGAAACACGGCTTTGAGGGGGCCAGCGTTGATGACATTGCCAAAACGGCGGCTGTGTCCAAGGCCACCCTTTATAGTTATTTTCCTGACAAACGTTTGTTGTTTGCAGAAGTAGCCAAGGTTGAATGCATCCGGCAGGCCGATACCGCAGTGGAAATGGTATCAGAAGATTCAACCCCGGCACAAGTTTTGCATGACGCAGGTCAAAGAATGATTGGTTTTTTCACCTCGGAATTTGGTATCAGTATGCACCGCACCTGCGTGGCTGAATCTTGCCGGTTCCCTGAATTGGGCAGGCATTTCTATCAATCCGGGCCGCTATTGGTGCGGCAACGAATGGTCGAATATTTTCAGGAAGCTGTGGAAAAGGGTCAGCTGGACATTGCCGATTTTGATCTGGCGGCCGACCAGTTTGCCGAGCTGTGCAAAGTGTCGTATCTTCCCAGTCTGCTGTGCGGGGTCCAAACCAGCTTTACCCGCAAAGAAACCGATCGTGTGCTAAATGGTGCAGTTGAAATGTTTATGGCCCGCTACGGGGTTTGAACGGGGTTAGCCCAACAACCTATCCGCGTGCCAATCCAGATGATCGCCTGCAAATGTCGACACAAAATAATAGCTGTGATCATAGCCTTGCTGCATCCTGAAAACACCCGGAATCCGCGCCGCAGCCAAAGCCGCAGACAGCGCTTCGGGTTTTAGCAAATCCAGAAACTGATCTGCAGCTCCCTGATCAATCAACAGATCACGCGGCCAGCCTTTTTCGGCCGCCAGCAGGGTTGCGTCATGGCTTTTCCACGTTGTTTCATCCTTGCCCAGATAGGCCGACAACTGCACCCGCCCCCAATCCGATGCGGTCGGGTTGGCGATCGGGGCAAAAGCGGAAACCGACGTGTAAACATCCGGGTTGTTCAACGCCAATGTTAACGCCCCGTGACCGCCCATCGAATGACCGGTGATGCCACGCACATCATTGATCGGGAAATTTTCAGCAATCAGCGCGGGCAACTCGTTCAGCACATAATCATACATCTGGAAATGCGCAGCCCACGGTTTTTCGGTCGCATTCAGGTAAAACCCGGCACCTTGGCCCAGCGCATAATCCGCATCATCCGCCACCCCTTTGCCCCGTGGCGAAGTATCGGGATAAATCACCGCAACCCCGCGCCGCGCCGCATGTTCCTGCAAGGCGGCTTTGGTCATGGCGTTTTCATGGGTGCAGGTCAGGCCCGACAGATACCAAGGCGCCGGAACCGGTTTCTTTTGGGCCTGTGGAGGCAAATAAAC
>DOHJ01000252.1 GCA_003535335.1 Paracoccaceae bacterium
CTTATGTGCTCAATAAATGAACTCTTCAAAATTCTCTCATTTTATCTGACCTCGGCTATATTACCGAAAAACGCCATGTGGATCAACAAATTGCCCAAGTGCAAAAAATGGAGGCCGTGGGTATTTTGGCCGGCTCAATTGCGCATGATTTCAACAATGTTCTGATGACAATTATCGGCAATACCGAACTGATCAAACTGGACGCACAGGATCTGGGCGCGCCGGATGATCTTTGGGTTTCGCTTGGTCACATCGAGATTGCATCGCGCCGCGCCCGCGCCTTGATCGGCCAATTGCTTACCTTTGCCCGCCAACAGCCCGGGCGTGCAAGGCGGCTGAATTTGCACCACGCCATCAACGAAGAGCTTGAGCTGATCCGGGTTTCAACCCCGGCCTCGGTTGCGATTGATTATCACACCGATGTTGAAAATGCCGCCACCGATATTGACCCCACCGCATTTTTCCAGATTGTCATGAACCTGTGCCACAACGCAGTCGAGGCAATCGGCGATAAGGGCGGTCAGATCACCTTGCATCTAAGCCGGATTGAGCGCGGCCAAGCAGGCGGGCTGGATAAGTTGCCCAAAAATGCGCTTGGCACAATCCGGCTGCTGGTTCGTGATAATGGCCCCGGAATTCCAGCCGACATTCAACAGCGCGTGTTTGAACCGTTCTTTTCCACAAAACCCATTGGCAAGGGCACCGGTCTGGGTTTGGCAATCGTCAAAAATATGGTCAGTGATTGCGGTGGTCGGGTGAAATTAGACAGCAGATTGGGGCAAGGCAGCTGCTTTACCTTGTTGTTTCCGCAATTGCCAGTCCTGGAAGACAAGGCCGAGAAAAACAGCCGGCCACCACAAGGCAGTGAACGTATTTTGCTGATCGATGATGAAGACACGCTGTTTTATACCATCCGCCGGATGATGGCGCGGCTGGGCTATCAGGTTGAAGCATTTACAAGCCCCGCGCTGGCCCTGCTGGCCTTTGAAAAGAGCCCGCAAAATTATGATGTCGTCGTCACTGATATGATGATGCTCGAGATAAATGGTGCAGAATTGATCGAAAAAATGCGCCAGATTCGCCCTGACTTACGGGCGATGATTGTCAGCAGTTACATTACGGATAATGCGATGCTTGACGGGATTGAGGATGTTCTCAAAGTAAGAAAACCGGTGAATATGACAGGATTGGCCCATGCCTTGCGCGCCACAATCCAAGGCGGGGAGGCGTGAATTTATGCGGTTTGGTTGTGCTTTGAAACGACAAAATATACAAAATATACAGAATCTAATGCCAGGAAGTAACTGCAATGAATGATGTTTTAGAGGCAATTCTGAGCCGCCACTCGGTTTCACCCAAACGCCTGATCGAGCCGGGGCCGGACAGGGGCCAAATTCTGGACTTGATTTCAGCAGCGGCGGCCGCGCCGGATCATTGTAAATTGCGCCCGTGGCGGTTTGTCGAATTCACCACAAACAGCCGTACCGCCCTTGCCGATGTGTTCGAGGCCGCCCTGCGCCAGCGGATGCCAAGCGCTGACGCCCAATCTTTGGCCCGCGCCCGTGAAAAATCCAGCCGCGCACCGGTTTTGCTCGGCTTGGTGCTGCGCCTGAACCGAACCGCAGGATGTGCCGCATCTGGATGATCAGATTGCATCGGGCGGTGCTGCATTGCAAAACCTGTTGCTTGGGGCGCATTCCATGGGCTTTGGCGCGCGTGCCTTAAGCGGGCAAGCCGTGCGCACACAGGTATTTCGCAGCGCCTTGAAATTGGATGAAAGCGAGGTGTTCTTGTGCTTCATAGCCATAGGAACCCCGAAATCGGCACCAAAACGTAACGCCCGTCCAGACGCACAAAGCCTGTTATCACAATGGGATGGATCAGATAGTTAATGTTACCAGCGGCTTGGTATTGCCACTATTTGGTAATGATCGCCTTCAGGAATTTTTCAACATTTGTTTTGCTTCCGGCATAAACCGGCAATCCGCGCGGGATCCAGCCTTTGCCATTTCGACCACCGGCCATGCCTTCGGTCACATCCACCAAATCAGGAAAGTTTTGGAATACCGGATGGCTTAACACGTAACCGGATCGATTGCCTGTGCGGCAAATCAGGGCAATCGGTTTTTCAGGATAGTTCTTGCGCAGATCCAGCAACGAATCCACAAAGCTTTCTACGGTCATATCCAGGCCGATTGCACCTTGGCCAATGCCGGTATCTGCCCATTCTTGCGGGGTGCGGATGTCGACCAGAATGATTTCGCCGGATTTTGCTTTTGCAAAGGCTTCTTTTGCGCCAATTGTGCTGTCGGCCGCAAATGCAGACTGGCCAATCGCGCCAAAGACAAGGCCGACTAAGCCAGCAAGAAACAAGCGGCGGCTGGAATTATGAAAAAGACTGGTGATTTGTTTGCGCATTTGGTCTACTCCGGTTTGACGTTGTGTAGGTTGTAATGCGATACTAGACGCATTGCAAAGTCCGAATGTGGGCATTATCATAGGGAAATGGTCACATTCGCGTGTAATCGTATGTGGGGAAAGCAAGGAGGAAACGGGTTTGAAAATCGGAGCACCAAAAGAGGTATTTGAAGGCGAGGCACGGGTGGCAATGACACCTGAAAGTGCG
>DOHJ01000109.1 GCA_003535335.1 Paracoccaceae bacterium
ATGAAATTCTCCCGACGTCGGTTTTTAGGCACAGGTTTTGCCGCAGGTCTGGCTCCGGCGATTGTCGGGCGGGCCATGGCGGCGTCGGGCGGTCGTGATTTGCCGATCCCTGATCTGTGGGATATTGATAGCGGTTCTGCCCCGCTGCTGAACGCGATGGCGGCGCGCACCAGTATTCTGGAGGGGCGTCAAAGCGTCACGGTCGGCTATGGGCAGGGGTTTCTTGGCCCGGTTTTGCGCATGAAACGTGGCCAGACCGCGCGGCTTGATCTGGGTAACAAGATAAAAGAGCCGGTTTCGGTGCATTGGCACGGTCTGCATATTGAGGGCGCGCAGAATGGCGGACCGCACAGCCCCGTTCATCCCGGTCAGGTAAACGAGGCCGCTTTGGATGTCGATCAAGCTGCCGCAACGCTTTGGTATCATTCGCGTATTCATCAACGCACCGCCAAACACGTCTGGTTTGGTCTGGCCGGAATGTTGATCGTCGATGATCCTGATGTACCGAATTCCGGTCTGCCAAACGAATACGGCAAAGACGATATCGCGTTGGTGGTGCAGGACCGTAATTTCAGCCCCGACGGTCAGCTGCTTTATAACCCCCAAGGCCCGACGCGGATGATGGGCTACCGCGGGGATACCATTTTGGTAAACGGTGCGATCCGGCCGCGTGCATCTGTGCCGCCGGCCATGGTGCGTTTGCGTGTTCTAAACGGATCGAACGCGCGGATCTATCATTTTGGCTTTGAAGACGGGCGCGAATTTTTTCAGGTTGGCAGTGATGGCGGGCTGTTGCCTGCCCCTGTTGCGATGAAAACCCTAAGCCTTGCGCCGGCCGAGCGGGCCGAGATTGTGGTGGATTTTAGCGATGGTTTGGCCGCGCGCCTGTTGTCTGGCCCTGATAATAACATGCCAATGATGGGCATGATGATGGCCGGTAATATGCCTGCGCCAAAGGCTGTGACGCCGAATGGCTCCTTTGAGATTATGACCTTTTCGGTGAATAAAACGGCCAAGGCTCGGGTGCGGACCTTGCCCGAAACCCTTGCCGGCGCGCCGGTCCCCAGTCAAGCCAAACCGGTGCGCCGTCGTCAGTTCAACCTGAATATGATGCCGGGCGGGAGGCTAATGATGAACCCGATGGGGGCTGGCCATGCGATGGCGATTAATGACGACATAATGGATATGGCCGTAATCAACCATAAACTAAGGTTGGGCGAGGCCGAAATCTGGGAGGTCAGCACGGCGATGATGGGCCATCCGTTCCACGTGCATGGCACCTCGTTTCAGGTGCTTTCGCTAAACGGCGAAGCGGTGGATTATGCAACAATGGGCATGAAGGATGTGGTGATGCTAAACGGCACGGCCGAGCTGTTGGTGCAGATGAATCGTAAAGCCGATGCCAAACAGCCGTTCATGTATCATTGTCACATTCTAGAGCACGAAGATCTGGGGATGATGGGGCAATTTACGGTGACCTAAGGCTTAGATGTCATTGTTTTTACTTGAAGATTTTGATTTTCTGTTGCCCTTGGACGCGGTGCCAAATTTTTTATCAGTCAACGATTGAACCTGTGTTTCCTCGTTGCGTTTTCGGCTGGTTTGGTAGGTTTTATGGCTCAGATCCGAACAATTGGAACAGCGATAAGTGTCATCCACATCGTAAAGCTCTTCCAGCCAGCTGGTGATTTCAATGTCGCCATTGTCCAGCGTTTTACGCTCTTCCTTGGTTTGTGATTTTACCAGTATTTCCTGCCGGTCACTGCGCGAAACGCTAAAGGCCGTGCTGCATTTGGCGCATTTGGCCCCGGCCGCACCGGATGCCATGGTTTTTTTATAAACCAGCGCGGCAATGCCCAAACCGGCCAGCACCGCACCGCCGCTACGGATCAGGCTGCCTTGTGATCCCAACAACCAATAGGCCAGTCCGGCAATGATCAGGCCGATGATGCCAGCGCCGATAATCGCACCTTTGGTGATCGAGGATTTCAAGGCTTGTTGCTGGTTTGAAAAGTTGCTCATAATAAATTTTCTTACAAAAATAAATCCTGCCATTATTTATAATAAAAAACCAGCGCCAAAGAAAAATCCGGCGCTGGCCTGCAAGGCATTCAAAGACGTGGGTTGATTATTTTTCGATTTTACCCGCCATAATCGCAATCGCCTTTTGATAAACACCCGCGGCATTCCATTCCTGGATCACGCGGAAATTGGGCTGGCCTTGTTGATAACCTTTGCCCGGTTTCCAACCTTTTTTACGCAGATAATTTGCGGTACTATGTAATGAATCCGCCAGATTGTTCATATTCAAGCGGCCATCGCCATTGCCATCAACCCCGTATTTCAAAACATTGCCCAGCAAAAACTGTGTGTGCCCCAGCTCGCCGTGTTTTGCGCCGATGGATTTTGGCGAAACCGTGCCCCGATCAACCAGCTTTAGACCGGCCAGAATATGCGGGGTGAAAAACCCCGAGCGGCGACAATCATAGGCCAGTGTGGCGGCGGCAGAAATGACGTTACTGTCGCCCATAAAACGCCCGAAACCGGTTTCCATGCCGTGAATCGCCACAACCACAGCCGCAGGCACACCATAGCGTTTTTCAAGGCCGCTGTAGAATGCGGGATTTTTTGCAATCCGTTTGCGCCCTTGCGCAACGATGGTGTTGGCCCCGCGAATTTCCATGAATTTGGCCAAAGTGTACTTGAAACTTTTTTGATTGCGATCAGCCGCAATCGTGCGTTTGGCGTAGGTGGTAGCGGCCAGCGCGGCCAGTCCCCGACTGCCAATGCCCGCTTTGGCGGCCTCTTTGGCAAAGGCGGATTTCCAGGCACCAAAACCGGCGGACGTATTGCTGCATTTGGCTGCATAGGCCGATCTAAAAGACATAGTAGCCGCTAAAGTTACAGCAGAAAAAACAGTTAAAAA
>DOHJ01000005.1 GCA_003535335.1 Paracoccaceae bacterium
ATACCTGAAGTGTTTTCCAGTGCACCCGATGCCTGTTGAAACCGCAAATTGAACGATTCTTTTTTCAGGTTTGCCAGCTCCTCTTGCAGCTGGTCAGGTGTCTTGTCTTGTAGTTCCTTGGCGTTCATCGCCTTATTCCTTTCAACATCACCAGCAGGCCCCGTTACAATAACGGCGGGTCACCCTGATTCTGGCGGAGTATAGTTTGAAAGCGTCGTTTAGCCCTATATCCGAACCAAAGCAAGCCTTGTTTAAAACAATAGTCACCAGATTGCTTTTGCCTAATGTCACCTGGCAAAATTAACCTTTGAACATTCTACGCATTGCGGTTGGTATAACTGCAGCCTTGGACGTAATCATACCGCACTCAACCCATCTGGAACTATTATTCAAAGGCAATTTTACGTCAATTTGGGCTACCGCACTATCAGTTTTGCAATATACGCTATCGGTAAAATCAGTTGGGCTTATCAGGTCCGGCTGCAAGGCATACTGCCAGCGAAAAGGCCAGATTTTGTATTCTTCCGATATTTTCCGCCCGTCCGCCGTCCATTTGGGAACAAAGCCGTTTTCGGTAACGCGTTCGCCCTGAACAACCTTGTATTCATCTGCAAAAGGCAGATCGCGAAACAGGTAGCTAAGATTGTACAGACACAGCAGCCCTTGGTCATTTAGATTATCATGCAGAGATTGAACCAGCTTTTCAAAATCACCAAACGAGAAAACATCCGGCACAGCAATATCTGACGGATGCAGGCATAAAACACTAAGACCAAAGATAATATCATACGGCCCGTTTTCTGCAATCGCCTCGGGTGTGCTAAAAAAAACTGCTCCGGGAAGATCTGTTCGGGCTTGGGCAATATCCAGATCAATATCACAGCCAACAATTTCGGCGTCTGGAAAATAGGTAGCGATTGTAGTCATTTCATCGCCACGCGAACACCCGAATGACAAAATACGCGCAGGGCGGGGTTTTGTGACCCACGCATTGCTCGCCAACGTCATTAAGCCTGCATATCTGTTGGTCTTGGTCGAGGTCACTTGCTGAGCCATTTATCAAATCCTTATTATTCATACGGCGCTGGCTGCCGTTATCACATTAAATATTCATGCGCCAATAAGCATGCGGCAACCCAAGTTTAACGGTTGCTCAATTCATTCCATTCGTAGCGCGCCAGATTGGCATTAATATCGATTTGGCTTCTGATATTTGAGTGTCTGGAACCCTTGGATATTTGCGATCGAACCACCGGAAACGGGGCTTGCAGCAAATTGCGCTCATCTGGCTCTTCTTGATTTCCCGCCAATGTTTTAAATAACATTCTAGACAGCTGCAGCGCAAATTCTTTCTGCTGGGTTTGGATATCTTGCAGCCCTGCCTCCAGCATTTCGGTAACTTTTGCTTTATTTTCCAAATAGCTCATCACTTGCTGCAAAATTCCATCGACATCATCCGACCTGAATACAGGCAGGCTCATCCCCAACATATCCCCTAACCCCTCATTTTTATGAGAGTTCCCGGCACTCAAAACAACCGGAGTTTTCATGGAAAGCGCGGAAATAGAGGTGTGATACCTGCCGCCGATCGTGAACGCCGCATGCGCCAAAACGGGCAGTATTTCTGCATGGGATTTATAATCTTTTTGGGAAATCACCGTTAGATTACCGGTTCCCAGTTTTTCGCAAATTGCTTCGACCAGTTTCCTGTCGCTTTTGCGCGAATATAAGCATAGCGGTTGCAATCCGGTTTTCTTGCTTAAAACCTCAATCGTTTTCGCATAATCGTTAAGGGCATAGTTTTCCAATGCAGCCGAACCCGTAACGCAGAAATATCCCCCCTCCAAACCGGCCGGGCCTTTACCCGCTTTTTCGGTCGCATCTAGAAACGCAAAATCCGGGCAGAGAACCGAGCTGTGCAATCCGTTTTCATTTGCCACGGCCCAAGATTTTTTCTCGCGGAATGAATTCAGCGAAAATGCGTTAAAAACATTCACAGCAACCGCAAGATCCGCAGCATGGTTAACCACAAAGCTTTGATTGAGCGATATAACCGGTTTTCCCCACAGTTTGGCCGCTAGAAATGCAAGCGCAAATACCCGCACATTTTCCTAGAGCTTAGACGCGCCCATTGTTCCTTCGCCTTGGAAAAATACAACGTCGGCATTTTTTACAATATCCACATAGTGCCTAAAACGGCTGCGGCATAAACCTTCGAGAAATTTCAAATCCGCCAAAGATGGATCTTGCGATGCCAATATCCTGCGAATCCGTTTTCCATGGATTTTTTGGTGCCAGACATCTTGTAAATGGCTGGGCGGATAGGGGATTGTATCAATCTTTGTAAACCCTTGCGGGTTCAGCACGTGCTTTAAAAAACGATACAAACCGATGCTTGTTGCCTGACAACCCCAATTTTCGCGTCCGCCCGTAAAATTTAGAACCGCTGCGCGCATTTGGTACCCCATTTGGATTGAACGACTTCAGATTGATAATAGCTCGGCCACTCAATTTGAATAGCCTAAATGCAAAAGCTCCCGCAAAAAAATCTGCGGGAGCTTTTAATTCGGGTATTATCCGCTTTATCTTACCAGTCTTCGCGAACCACTGTGCGGGTTTTCACCGACAGTTTCATCGCGGCCAGACGCAACGCTTCACGCGCAACGGCATCGGTAACACCGTCAATTTCAAACATGATGCGGCCAGGTTTTACCTTGGCGGCCCAGAAATCAACCGAACCTTTACCTTTACCCATCCGAACTTCGGTTGGTTTGCTGGTCACAGGTACGTCCGGAAAAATCCGGATCCAGACCCGGCCCTGACGTTTCATGTGACGTGTCATGGCACGACGGGCGGCTTCGATCTGACGCGCGGTGACGCGGTTAGGTTCAACAGCTTTCAGCCCGTAAGTGCCAAAATTTAGATCAGTGCCGCCTTTTGCCTGACCGTGAATACGGCCTTTGTGCATTTTGCGAAATTTAGAACGCTTTGGTTGTAGCATTTTTCATCTCCCCCTTAGCGCCGGCCGCCAGCACCACGTGGTGCAGGGCCTTGCTGGAGTTGCTCTAGCTTACGGTCACGCGCTTGTGGATCGTGCTCCATGATCTCGCCTTTAAAGATCCAGACCTTGATGCCGATGATGCCATAGGCAGTCAGCGCTTCAGCGTGTGCGTAATCGATGTCGGCGCGCAAAGTGTGCAGCGGAACCCGACCTTCGCGATACCATTCTGTCCGGGCAATCTCGGCACCGCCAAGACGACCTGCAACATTTACACGAATGCCAAGAGCACCCATGCGCATGGTGTTTTGAACCGTACGTTTCATGGCACGACGAAATGATACACGACGTTCCAGCTGCTGGGCAATGTTTTCAGCAACCAGTGCTGCGTCCATTTCAGGTTTGCGAACTTCGACAATGTTCAGGTGCAATTCGCTGTCGGTCATCGCGGCCAGTTTTTTACGCAGGGTTTCGATGTCTGCGCCTTTCTTGCCGATGATAACGCCAGGGCGTGCAGTGTGAACTGTAACGCGGCATTTTTTATGTGGGCGTTCGATGATCACACGGCTGATACCAGCCTGCTTGCAATCTTCTTTGATGAACGCGCGCATTTTGATGTCTTCCAGCAGAAGGCTACCAAAATCCTTGGATTCCGCATACCAGCGGCTATCCCAAGTGCGGTTAACCTGTAGGCGCATGCCAATTGGATTAATCTTTTGACCCATTACGCTTGCTCCTCAACTTCGCGAACCAAAATAGTTAGTTCGGAAAATGGTTT
>DOHJ01000037.1:0-1612 GCA_003535335.1 Paracoccaceae bacterium
CAAACGCTACAACAAAAACTGCCCCGGCGAGATGATGCATTATGACACAAAGCGCGCTTCTGTCGCAAAGTTTTATCCTATTCCTGTCCTTGCCTGATTTTGTCATAAGTCGTGTCAAAAAGCTATCGGCATCGCTGCTTTTGTGACCTTCTGGATTTAAGGAGTCCTGCCCTAGATGGCTAAATCTGCTAAACGCAAACGCGCAGAGTTTGATTTTGGTACCCACAAGCCACGTTGGATCGCCTCATTTAGTCGCTGGGCAATTTCACGCAAAGCAGGTGCGTTATGCTCTGAAATAAAGTCCCGTGTATCATCGTCTTCCAAAAATGCAGTGTAAACCAGATCAAAATGATGCCCGCGAACGGCCCCTGTGGTGGCGGCAAAGGCAAACAGATAATCTACTGTTGCGGCCATTTCAAAAGCACCCTTATATCCATGACGCTTCACACCATTGATCCACTTCGGGTTTACCACGCGCGATCGCACAACGCGGCCGATTTCATCCTCTAACGTCCGAATTACCGGTCGATCGGGGCGCGAATGGTCATTGTGGTAGATAGGGCGATCTTGCCCTTGCAGTGTGGAAACAGCCGCGGCCGCACCGCCCTCGAATTGATAGTAATCGTCACTATCTAAAATGTCATGCTCGCGATTATCCTGGTTTTGAACGATCGCTTCTGTCTGGCTTAGGCGCGCCTCAAACCCTTCGCGGTCTTTGACACCTTCGGCATCTTTTCCATAGGCGTAGCTGCCCCACTCCAAATATGCTTCTGCCAAATCTGCTTTGTCAGCCCAAAGCCGCTCATCAATCATTGCCTGCAATCCTGCCCCGTAGGCCCCGGGTTTTGAGCCAAACACGCGCGCTGCTTGACCCTCTTGCCTAAAACTCTCTGCAGCGGGGTTTAAATCTGCAGGCTCATCCATCGCCATCACAGCCCTAGCTGCGCTGTCGACCAATGCTATCAACTGGGGAAATGCATCGCGAAAAAACCCGGATATGCGCAAAGTTACATCTACCCTTGGTCGACCCAATACACTTTGCGGCAAGACCTCAAATCCAGTCACCCGCCTATTTGCGTTATCCCATTTTGGCTTTACACCCATCAGGGCCAAACATTGGGCAATGTCATCGCCACCCGTTCGCATATTGGCAGTGCCCCAGGCGGTTAACAACATTGTGCGCGGCCAATCACCGTGGGTTTGAAGGTGCTTTTCAATTAACAGATTAGCAGATTTCCAGCCCAGCGCCCATGCCGTCGGGGTTGGAACAGTGCGGCTATCCACACTGTAAAAATTCCGCCCTGTTGGTAAAACGTCCAATCGGCCGCGCGTGGGTGCACCAGACGGGGCGGGGGCGACGAAGCGCCCTGAAAGAGCGGTAAGAATTCCAGCCTCCTCGGATGGGCCACAGTCTCTAACACGTGGTAATACAGTATTAGTTACATGCTTTATCACAGTTTCTGATGCTGGACCCGGCGCTCTGATTTCTTCGGTTAACAACTTGGATGCCAACATTTCCAGCCGCTCGATAGTATCGCCGTTACTGCGCCAATTATCAGAAGAAACCACAGTTAAAATTTCTGGTCTACCACCCTGCCAAACCTCTGCCATA
>DOHJ01000037.1:2008-3436 GCA_003535335.1 Paracoccaceae bacterium
CTTTCCATCCCCGCGCGGGATCCGAACCAATGCTTGAACCAAATCCCTCTGCAAATCACCCGTTGGAGATTGCCCGAATATATGCAAACCATCTCTGATCTGCGCTTCTTTTAACTCGCAAAGGTAAGCATCCAGCTTTGCTAAATCTCCATCCTGATCTGACCCCGTTAGGCCAGCATCTTCGGCAAGACCCGTTACAGAGGTTAATGACAGGATTTCACGGCGTAAATATTCAATTCTACGTGGATCAACACCTGCTGCCTCATAATATTCATCAACCAACGCCTCCAACTCTTTCATCGGTCCATAACTTTCGGCACGCGTCAAAGGCGGTGTCAGGTGGTCAATAATAACGGCCTGGGCACGACGCTTTGCTTGTGTGCCTTCACCCGGATCATTTACGATAAACGGATAGATATGTGGCATTGGCCCGATCGCTATTTCAGGAAAGCAGGTATCAGATAATGCGACTGCCTTGCCGGGCAGCCATTCCAGATTTCCGTGTTTACCCATATGCACAATCGCATGCGTGCCAAACTGGTGACGCAGCCAAAAATAAAACGCCAGATAATTATGAGGCGGGACTAAATCAGGTGAATGATATGTTTCTGTCGGGTCAATATTGTACCCACGTGCAGGCTGCAGCCCGACAACCACATTGCCGAATTGTAAAATCGACAGCGAAAAATACCCGCAATCAACTGCGCCAGAGGTATAAAACGGATCCTGTTCCGGCTTACCCCAACGATCTTCAATCTTTTCGCGGACCTCCCATGGTAATTGACCATATGAAATCTGGTAATCGGCAAAACTCATCTGCACACCACCAGATTTTTGCGCTCTGTCCGTTAGCCAATTTGTCGGCCCGGCCATAATCATCTGCATTAGATCATCACTGTTATTTGGCGGATTAGAGACTGAATACCCTGCATCTCTGAGCAATTTCAAAACATGTGTTGTAGACGCTGGAGTATCCAAACCAACACCGTTTGCCAATCGACCGTCTTTGTTTGGGTAGTTAGCCAGTATCAGCGCGACTTTGCGCTTTCCTGTATCCGACCGTCGTAATTTGGCCCAGTTAGAGACCAGTTCAGCCACAAATGTAATCCTGTCGCCCCGCGCCTTATAGGTAGCAATCGGGCATTGAGTTGCCTCATCGAAATAGGCTTCGCCCTTGAATGAAATCGCGCGTGACAAGATGCGGCCATCCACTTCGGGTAATGCGACATTCATGGCAATATCACGCCCTGAAAGTCCGCCTAATCCATCCTCCCACGCTTCCTCAGACGAGGCGGCAAGAACGACTTGAAAAACCGTGCTACGGTTGGCGGCCGGCATCGAAAGGGGGTTCGATGCCCCCGTACGATGCTCGTCTTGATGCGGAGATCCAACAGCAAATGACGTACAATTCAGGATAATTTCGGGCGG
>DOHJ01000037.1:3835-4181 GCA_003535335.1 Paracoccaceae bacterium
AATATCGGTAACGGGTTTAGACCCTGACGTATCAGAGCCTTGACCATCCGGTTTATCGGGTGCAATCCAGCGCCTTGCACCAAAGCACGATAAAAGATCAACGGAACCACTGGCGCGCCGCTTGTCCAAGCTTCACGAGCAGCCTCTAAATCAGTAACACCAGCCCCCGGCCAGTAAACTCCGGCCCGCAGTAAAGGCATGGCCGCCGCAGGTTTTTCGGTGCCATCCAACATGGCATTGGCATAACTTAAGAACCCGCTGGCATTGGCAGGCCCACCTTCGACCATATAGGCCCAAAGCGCATCATAATCTTCACGTGAAACCGTTGAAAGCCGCCATAAATCAG
>DOHJ01000037.1:4564-5147 GCA_003535335.1 Paracoccaceae bacterium
AAATGTGCTGCGTATTGTTCCAGACCGTATCTCCAATAACCCATGCCTCCCAAAACTCGCGCAATCACAATTTTTGATTTACTCGCGCAAGATTCAATATGTAAATCAACTGACATCGGGTGTTGAAGATGTGTAAGGTTTGCAAGTCTTAAGGAGGGGGCATCTGCCATTTCCGAGCGCGCGCTTGAAAGTGCGGCCAGTTCAGTATCAGCAGCGGAAATGAAGACAACATCGGCTGGGGTTTGACCCAAATCAACGGGCTCTTTTCCATCATCAATACTTCCTGGTGTCGCTGCAAGTAAGTGCATTAGAGCCGCTTTTCCATGAATATGCTGGTATTATTTTCAGAGTAGTCACCAAAAGCGCCGCATAAACGAAATCCGTGGCGCTCGTATAATTTATGTGCAGCGTGCAATAAGTTTCCGGTTTCAAGTTTCATCAATGCAAGCTGCAGGATACGCGCCTGATCTTCAAGTTGCCGCATTAAAGCATCTGCTGCACCTTTGCCACGTGCGGACTCGGTTATGAACATGGATTTCAATTCACCATACGCCTTTTTGTCCGCAAGCGCGGCACAGCCAAT
>DOHJ01000037.1:5529-6016 GCA_003535335.1 Paracoccaceae bacterium
GCGTTAATTGAAAGGTAATGATTATCTTCGGCTGGAAACAGGCTCGCCATCAATGAATGACTGGCTTGCAATAACGCTGTTGCTTGCGGATTGCGTGGATCGCCTTGTTCGACAATCAGGGTCATTTGGTTAATGCACCAATTATTTTTGATTGATCCATACCTGACTGACCAATGACAACCAAGGTTGTGATGCGTTTTTCATCAGCTGCAAACGGGCGATCGAAATAGCTGTCTACACGGGGGCCAACCGCCTGTAGCGTCATGCGCATGGGTTTACCGCAAACCGCAACAAAGCCCTTGAGACGCAGAATATTGTTGTCGCGGATAACCTGAGTAACATTCTCAATAAATGCAGGCAGATCCGTGATTTCGCCAAAGCTTATCACAAAGTTTTCAAATTCATCATGGCCGTGCTCATGCTCATGGTCGTGATGATGATCGTCGTCTTCATCGTGGTCATGATGATGGTGATGCACCTCATGGCG
>DOHJ01000037.1:6404-6931 GCA_003535335.1 Paracoccaceae bacterium
GGCAAAGCGCCCATTGTTGTCTTGATTACCTGTACCCCATCACGGGAATTTTTGCGCAAATCAGTCACTAATGCAGCTGTTTCAGCCTCTGTCAGCAAATCGGATTTATTCACTACAATCATATCGGCACATGCGATTTGGTCATCAAACAATTCAGATAAAGGCGTTTCGTGATCCAGATTGTCATCCTGCGCCCGCTGCGCATCGACCGCCGCCACATTGGCAGCGAACTGTCCATCAACCACGGCCCTTGCATCCACTACGGTAACCACGCCATCAACGGTTACCTTTGTGCTGATTTCCGGCCAGTTAAAGGCACGCACCAAAGGCTGCGGCAGGGCAAGGCCCGAAGTTTCAATCACGATATGTTCAGGGGGGTTGTCACGTTCCAGCAGTTTTTGCATAGTTGGAATGAATTCATCGGCAACTGTGCAACAAATGCAACCGTTGGATAGCTCCAGAACGTCTTCGTCATTGCAGGCTGCATCACCGCAACCTTTGACGATATCACCATCAACCCCCAGATC
>DOHJ01000037.1:7353-8446 GCA_003535335.1 Paracoccaceae bacterium
GTTTTGCCAGCGCCCAGAAAACCGGTCACAACAGTTGCGGGGATTTTTGCAGCCATAGTTTAGCTCCTACAGAATGGGTTAATGCAAAAATCCGAGAAGACAGGCCCCCTCGGATTTTATTGGTGCATTTAGTGCTGGATTTGCATCAAACAAACCTCTTTTCAATTTATCAGCTTAAGCTACCTGAAACAACCGCGGGGTAAAGACGCCTGAATTTTCTAGCTTGCGCATGGTTTTTACTACTGCCAGAACAGCCAGATCAACCAGCGGTTCAACCAGAATAACCAGCATATAGGCACCGCTAAATGACAGTACGTTGCTGATGTTTTCGGCACCAAATCCTTGGCCGTAAAATGCCCAGAACATTACCCAAGCGACAATTCCGCCTTGGTAAGCAGCCGATAAGGCCAGTGCCTGTGTGTACTTCAGGTCAACATAGGCTGTGTCCCGTTTGATGATTCTCGCGGCCAGATATTGCAGCGCAAAAAGCGGCACTAGCAATGTTGTGATATTGATAAAGTATTGTGGTAGATCGCCAGGCGCAAAAAGCGCACCTTGCAACAGTAGGCCAGCCGCCAGTCCAATTGCCGCAGGTGCCACGCCAAACAGCAAAAACAGGGTCGAGCCAAGGATAAAGTGCACCTCAGAGACACCAACCGGATAATGCGGCAGCACCTGAAAGAAACAAAACACCAAAACGGTGGTAAAAACCGAGCGTATTATAAGTGAACTAATGCCCTTTTCGCGCATGGTATCAAGGCTAAGTTTTAGCGCGTATCCAGCCGCACCAACAGCAGTTGCGTAACTCAGCACGATTTTTGCGCCGTCAACGATTCCGGGTTCAATATGCATATTCATTCTCCTAAATCCTGTCACACCCGACAGGTTGGTTACAGTTAACGCATGGCCGGTCTCCTGGCTCGCGGGTCCAAATGCATATGTCGCCTTCCCGGGGTAACCCAGTGGTCATTGACAGGCACTCACCGCTTACAGTCGCGGGGGCGGCTGTGGCATTTGGCTCCGATTTGGATCACCATCACCACATTCCCAGTTTCATCCCCAGACGCTTTGCGCCCTTACGGGGAACCTTACA
>DOHJ01000057.1 GCA_003535335.1 Paracoccaceae bacterium
AGATCGAAATGATCGGGGTTTGGGATACGGTCAAGGCGCTGGGTTTTCGCCCGCCGGTAATTTGGCGCTGGATCAAGCCTAAACACATGTTTCACAATCATCATCTGGGCGATAGTATCCGGCACGGGTTTCACGCGCTGGCCATGGATGAAACCCGCGCGGTTTTTTCGCCGGTGATGTGGCAGAGCCGTGACGATTGGAGCGGTGTGCTGGAGCAAGTCTGGTTTCGCGGCTGTCACAGCGATATTGGTGGAAATCTGGGCGAATATGAAGCCGCGCGCCCCTTAGCAAACATTCCTTTGGTTTGGATGTTGGACAAAATGCAGGGCTGCGGTTTGCCGTTGCCTGCGGATTATCACGAGCGGTTTTCCCAGTCTGTTGATGCGCCCTCGGTTGGCTCGTATCGCGGTTGGTCCAAGCTGTTTTTATGGCGAAAGCGCCGGATGATCGGTGCAGACCAAAGCGAGAAAATTCATACCTCGGCGCAAAATCACAGATATGCAATTGAAATCCCCGAGGATAGTTACACGCAGGAACAGAACTAAAGCCTGACTGCTCCTGTCCAGGGCTGTCATGTTTTACAGCATGACAATGGCAACCCTGAGGCACCCCTGAATTCTGGTTTTCTTAATGTCTTTGCAAGCTTTTCAACCCGGCCCTAATCATCCCCGCCACGCATCATGCGCTCGGCTTTTTTGCGCACCAGAACCGATCGCAGATCATGCATGGCCATCAGCAGCGCATCGGTGACGTCTTCCAGCTGCTCATCTTCTGCCTTTGATTGCACCCACTGTGTGGTGATGTTCAGATAATCAACCGCGCGGTGGATATCGTCGATATCGCGTTTGGCCAGCAGCTCGATCCGGTTGTGCATCCAGGCTTCAATCGCCGCACTATCGGGTTTTGACAGCGTTCGGTCGCCATGTGGTTTGTACTGGCCGTTTTTGACGTTGATCACCGCGATCTGTTCCATGTCAATCCGGCGCTGGCGGTTTTCGGCATCAACCCGAAACACGATAGCGCCGTTTTCACGGACGCGGAAATAATATTGAGGCAGATCAGTGGCCATTTTACCCTCGTTATTGCAGACCGGCGCAAAAGGTCTGAATGCGTTTGCAGGCCTCGATAAGGGCCTGATCCGAGGTAGCATAGCTAACTCTGAAGTTTGGCGAAAGCCCGAAGGCGGCTCCAAACACCACCGCAACGCCGGTTTCTTGCAATAATGCGGTGGCAAATACCTCGTCATTGCTGATTTTGGTGCCGCCCGCGCTGGTTTTGCCGATGCAGCCCGCAATTGACGGGTAAACGTAAAAAGCACCGTCAGGCGTGGGGCAAGTGATGCCCCTGGCGTCGTTCAGGGCCTTGACCACGATGTTGCGGCGGCGCTTGAATGTTTTGTTATTGGTTGCCAGAAAATCCTGCGTACCGTTCAGGGCTTCAATGGCGGCGCATTGGCTGATTGAACAGGGGTTCGAGGTGGATTGCGATTGGACCTTTCGCATGGCGCTGATCAATTCAACCGGTCCGGCCGCATAGCCGATACGCCAGCCGGTCATGGCATAGGCCTTGGAAACCCCGTTACAGGTCAGGGTACGATTATAAAGCTGTGGTTCAATCTGGGCCGGTGTGCAAAATTTAAAATCGTCAAAAACAAGGTGCTCGTACATGTCGTCGGTCATCACCCAGACGTGCGGATGGCGCAGCAAAACATCCGTTAGCCGCTTTAGCTCGTCACGGCTATAGCCCGCACCGGTGGGATTGGACGGCGAGTTGAAAATCAGCCATTTGGTGTTTGGGGTGATGGCTGCTTCCAGTTGCGCAGGCGTGATTTTGAAACCTGCTTCAAGGCTGGCTTTGATCGTTACCGGAGTGCCGCCCGCCAGCAGTACCATGTCAGGATAGCTGACCCAGTACGGTGCAGGGATCAGCACCTCGTCGCCCTCATTCAAGGTGGCCACCAGCGCGTTATATAAAATCTGTTTGCCACCGGTGCCAACGCTGACTTGGTCGGGGCTGTAGTCCAGCCCGTTTTCACGTCTGAATTTGTCACAAATCGCCTGTTTCAGTTCCGGCATGCCATCGGGGGCGGTGTATTTGGTTTTGCCCGCTTTAATCGCCGCAATCGCCGCCGCCTTGATGTTGTCGGGCGTGTCAAAATCAGGCTCGCCTGCGCCCAAGCCAATTACATCCACGCCGGCCTGTTTCAATTCGCGCGCCTTGGTCGAAACCGCGATGGTCGGCGATGGTTTTACACGGGCGAGGGTTTTGGACAGGAAAGGCATCGGTTGCTCCGGTTTGAATATCTGATGGGCATGTCTTATGGTGCAGCTTGAAACGGATCAAGCGGATTGAGGCATAAATGACAAGCGACGGGGAAAAGGTAGAAATTGACTGGTACGCAGATGATCGGGCCACGTTTGGCGACCGGGTCGTGGTTGCGCGTCAGGCGCTGGGCTGGGAGCAAAAGCATTTGGCCAAACGGCTGGGTGTTAAATTAAAAACCGTGCAGGGCTGGGAGGATGATATATCCGAGCCGCGTGCCAACAAGTTGCAGATGTTGGCCGGAATTCTGAATGTTTCGCTGATCTGGCTGCTGACCGGTGAAGGCGAAGGAATTAACCCGCCCGCAGAAGAGACTATGCCGGCTGAAATCAAAGAATTACTGACGCAAATGCGCCAATTGCGCTGCCAGATGAAAAACAATCTGGATCAAATGGCATTGCTGGAAAAACGAATCCGAAAATCTGTACTGGGGCATTTGTAATGTCTGAAACTGTTGAACATCGTATAAAAAGGCTGAAAATGCGCTCTTGGCGCCGCGGCACCAAGGAAATGGATCTGGTGTTAGGGCCGTTTAGCGATAGTGAATTGATTGGGCTGAATGACGCGCAAATTGTGCTTTATGATGCCATGCTGGATGAAAATGATCACGATTTATATGGTTGGGTGGCGGGGCATATTCCAACACCCGAATCCTATCTGGATTTAATCACCCGCATTTCAAAACACGCTTTTAAGACCTAGTTCCCGGTTATTTTAAAGA
>DOHJ01000030.1 GCA_003535335.1 Paracoccaceae bacterium
CGGTTTTCTCCGGTCAGAGTGTCAATCACCACTTCGGCAACTGCCGCCCCATAGGCGAAATATAAAAACGGCCGCCCGCGCCCCACGTTAACCATGCCATCCTCAAACACTACATCGCTGATGTCCTTGCCTTGCTGATCGGCCAAAAACCCAGCAATTCGCCCGCGCAAGGTTTCACAGGCCGCTTTTACCGCCATCCCGTTCAAATCGCGGCCGCTGGATGCGGCCGTGGCCGAGGTATTGGGCACCTTGGCCGTATCGGTCGCGGTGATTTTCACCAGATCCATCCCGACACCAAACACCGTTGCCGCCACCTGCGCCACTTTTTGAACCAACCCCTGCCCCATTTCGGTGCCGCCATGGTTCAAATGAATCGACCCATCCTGATAAATATGGACCAAAGCACCTGCCTGATTAAGATGCGTCAGGGTAAAACTGATGCCAAATTTTACCGGCGTCAAAGCAATACCCTTTTTCAAAACCGGACTATTTTCATTCCACACCTTAACTGCCCGCTGCCGTGCATGATAATCTGAACGTTTCACCAGATCCGCCACCAGCTCATGCAAGTTAAAATCCTCAATCTGCTGACCATAAGGCGTGTGCTGGGTGTCGCCCCCCTTCTTCTTGCCTAAAATACCTCCCGCGCGGAGCGCATAAAAATTCTTCTGGTGGACAACCAGTGGATTAAACTCCAGATCAACCGTGATATGGTCCATCACCCGCTCAATTCCGACAATTCCTTGAGGCCCGCCAAACCCGCGATACGCAGTGGCCGATTGAGTGCTGGTTCGAAGGCGGTGACTGGTGATCTGGATGTCGGGCAAATGATAAACATTATCGGCGTGCAACATGGCGCGATCACACACCGGCAGGCTTAAATCCTGTGACAGCCACAGCGCACAAGATGGGTGAAAATAATACCTGAAATTTTGCCAAAATCGTCATAACCGATCGTGTAATTAATCCGAAAACCATGGCGTTTTCCGGTAATCATGATGTCGTCATCGCGATCATAGCGCATTTTGCAAGGTTGGCCGGTCTGGCTGGCCACCACAGCGCAGGCCACCGCCAGCGCATTTACCTGACTTTCCTTGCCACCAAATCCACCACCCATGCGCCGGGCTTCAACCCGCACCGCATTCATCGGCAAGCCCAGTGAATGCGCAACCTTATGCTGGATTTCGCTTGGATGCTGGGTCGAGGAATGCACGAACATATCGCCGCCTTCCTGTGAAAACGCAAGCGCGACCTGACCCTCCAGATAAAAATGTCCCTGTCCGCCGATTTTGATACTGCCGGACAATGAATGGGCGGCATTCTTGATGGCCCCGCTGGCATCACCTGCACTCCAGACAACGGGCCCGCCTTCAAATCTGCTACCCGCTTCCATCGCTTGGTCAATCGTCAGTACTGCTGCTTTTTCAGCATATTCAATCACCGTCAAACGCGCGGCTTTTCGCACGGCCAGATGGCTGGTTGCCACCACCAGAAAAACCGCCTGCCCCAGATAATGCACCACCCCATCCGCCAATAACGGCTGGTCATGGGCCGCTGGCGAAACATCGCAATCATATTGCAAATCACTTGCGGTTAACACAGCGCGAACCCCGTCAAGGTCAAGCGAGGTAATATCCCCATGCACAACAGTCTACAAACCAAAGGCCAGATGCAGGCAATTGGCTGGTGTTGGAATGTCGTCAATATATCGCGCCTGCCCCGTCACATGCAGCGGAGCGGCATCATGGGGCAGCGGCTTGCCAACGCTCATGACGTGACCTCCAGAACATTTACCGGCACGCCTTGGCTGTCATAAAAACAACGGCTCAGCATGTTTTGTGCCGCTTGCAACCGGTGGCCGGCCGATGCCCGCATATCCGACAATGGCGCATAATCCTGTGCAAATTTTGTTCGGGCCTCGTTGATTATTCCAATAGTCCAATCCTGCCCGATCAATGCATTTTCCACATGTTTGGCCCGCTGTGGCGTTCCGGCGATTCCACCAAAAGCAATGCGCGCATCACTGATTTTTCCCGCTTTGATTTCAATATTAAAGCACCCGAAAACCGCGGAAATATCCTGATCAAAGCGCTTTGACAATTTGTAGCAGCGCAGATTATCCGCCTGATGCCCAATACTCATGGCCTCGATGAATTCGCCTGACTGGCGGTCTTGTTTGCCATATTCGACACAAAAATCCTCAAGCAAAATATTGCGGCGCTGTTGCCCGCGGCGCAAATGCAGCCTTGCCCCCAAAGCAACCAATGCCGGCGGCCCGTCACCGATGGGTGACCCGTTGGCAATATTGCCGCCAATCGTGGCCGCATTTCGGATCTGGGTTGACGAATAGCGCCGCAACATGGCGGCAAACGAAGCGTGGTGATCCTGCATCAGCAGCTCAAGTTCCGTGATGCTCACTCCAGCCCCGATGCGGATTTCGGCATCATTTACGTTGATCTGTTTCAAGGCATTGATGCCATTCAAAAATGCCAGCTTGGTAAGCCCTTCAATCGTTTTGTCAGCCACAACCCCACATCCGTTGCACCACCAATCAAGGTGGCATCCGGGTTTTTCAGATACCACGCGGCCAGCTGCTCAACGCTTGTTGGCCTTTGGGCCGAGCTTAAATCGCCCACCCCCTTTATCACAATCAAACCCTCGCAGATCCAGTCAGGTATATTTGCCCCCTCAACGGCTTTTGCAGCCCGAATAATCGGCGCATATCCCGTACATCTGCACAGGTTGCCCGCCAATTGCTGATCATGGTTTAGTGCCCCGTTCAAATGCCCCGTGGCCAATGACACCATAATACCCGGCGTGCAAAAACCGCATTGCTATCCGTGGTGTTTGACCATGGCGTCCTGCACCGGATGCGTTTTGCCATCCGGCCCCGAGATCCCTTGGATCGTGCGTACTGCTTTGCCGTGCAATTGGGGCAGCAATAAAATACAGGCGTTCAATGCCTTTGCGCCGGTTTCATCGGTGACCATTACGCTGCAAGCGCCGCAATCACCTCGTTGCAGCCTTCCTTGGTTCCGGTCAGGCATTTGGTTTCGCGCAGCCAATCCAGCAACGTGCGCGTGGCAGGTTCGCTGGAAATCTGCATCCGTTCTCCGTTCAGAAGAAACACGATTTCTGGCATTAACTTTTCCGTGCCGAAGTCTTTTATATCCAGAATTTTACAGGCCCTCCCGACGCGACGTAAAGCGGGTCTGCAATTGTTAGATGATCCCTGGAGAAAAGCCGATAAACGTTTACAAATCAATAAAAATATTCCGAATCTGACCTGTGAGTCGTATATACCGGCATGTAAATAATGCTATTATTTGATCACGCTGGGAAAAATTATGACAATGTACAATTTACATCATATTCAACTGGCAATGCCCAAAGGCAAGGAAAACGCGACCGTTGCGTTTTATCAAAATCTGCTAGGTCTGCCCCAAGTTGAAAACCGCCCGATTATAACCGCAGTTATGTTGAGGATCCATTTGTCACCGGATTGAACTGCTTGAGTTCAAAACCTAATATCGCAACTCGGCCACAAGTCCAAAATGATCGCTGGGCCAGATACCGTTCACCGGTGAATTCCCTACAATTTCGCATTCCTGCAGATGACCGGCCCCGCGTCCCATGGCAAAACCGGTGAAAATATAATCAATCCGCCGGTCCGGCTCGTAACTGTCGCAAACATAAGGATTGACGTTGTCCCACGTAAAACCGGATTTTGCATGGTTGATAAACCGCCACGCGTCATGAAACACCAGATTGCCGCCCGGGCAGCTGGTCTGGCCGGTTATCATGCGAATTTCTTCCGAAACCGGATCAGCATTAAAATCACCGCATAAAATCGGCGGGAATTTCCACGGTCGTTTGCTGTTGATGAAGCCAAACAAATCAGCAATCTGTTTTTGCCGGATATGGCTGTGGTGAAATTGCCAGTTCAGATGGGTGCAAAACACAGGTATTTTGCCGCGTGGCCCGTCAATTTCACCGTAAATCGCCACCCGATTTTCCTGAATGTCCGGCTCGCCGTAAAGCGGGGTCATATCGTGGTTAACAATCGGCCAGCGCGACAAAATCGCATTGCCCATCTCGATATCATTCATTTTGGCACCGGGCACATAAACATAATGATAACCCAGATCACCGGCCAGCTGTTTGGCAAAGTTCCGGTCGCCGTCATCCCAGACCTCTTGCAAGGCAATAATATCGGCATCAACCTCTTTAAGTGTGGCCAAAATAGCCGCAGCGCGGTCCTGCCACGGGCCAAACTGCCACCACAGGTTCCAAGTCATAACACGAAGACGGGTTTCGATTTGGCGGTTCATCATCTGCCCTCAAACGGTTCAGTTGCCGCATGGTTCGCCGATTTTTACTGGCGGGTCAAATCTTTTGTGGTTGGGTGCCAATCGGGCTTTTCAAAAGAGGCGATTCTGGGCTAGTTACTATTAATGAGCAATCCAAAATTTATCCATTTACGTCTGCATTCGCAATATTCCTTGCTGGAAGGCGCTGTGCCGGTGAAAAAACTGGCCGGTATGTGTGCCGCAAACAAGATGCCCGCAGTGGCCCTAACCGATTCTAACAACATGTTTGCCGCGCTGGAATTTTCTGTAACCGCGCTGAGTGAAGGCGTGCAACCAATCGTTGGCTGCCAGATCGATGTGGCCTTTGATCCCGCCCAGCCCGGTGAAAAACCGCGTGATCCGGCCGCCATGGTGTTTTTGGCCCAAAACGAGCGTGGCTATGAAAACCTGATGAAGCTGAACTCCTGTCTTTATCTGGACAATGACGGTCAGTTGCCGCAGGTTACGCTTGATGAATTGGAAAAATATTCCGAGGGAATAATTTGTCTGTCCGGCGGTCCCGATGGTCCGGTTGGCATGCTGCTGCAAACCGCGCAAACGACCAAAGCCCAGGCATTGATGCAGCGTTTGGCGGCGATTTATCCAGACCGGATTTATGTTGAATTACAGCGCCACCCGGGCGAAGGCGGGCAATGCACCGAGGCCGAGCGGGCCACCGAGCAAGGCTTGGTTGAAATGGCCTACGGGCTGGAATTGCCGCTGGTTGCCACCAATGATGTTTATTTCCCCAAGACCGAAATTTACGAGGCCCATGATGCGCTTTTATGTGTTGCAGACGGGGCTTATGTAGATCAGATCGAGCCGCGCCGTCGTTTAACCCCGCAGCATTATTTCAAATCCCAAGAAGAAATGATAACCCTGTTTGCCGACCTGCCCGAAGCGGTTGCAAACACGGTTGAAATCGCGCGCCGCTGCGCCTTTGCCACCTACCGGCGCGATCCCATCCTGCCAAAATTTGCCGATGACGAAGTGATGGAATTACGCCGCCAGGCCGAGGAGGGCCTAAAGGCGCGTCTTGCCGTGATACCGCACGCCGCCGAGGTGAAGGAATACCAAGACCGGCTGGATTTCGAACTGGGAATTATTGAGGGCATGGGTTTTCCCGGCTATTTCCTGATCGTTGCCGATTTCATCAAATATGCCAAGGATAACAACATTCCTGTCGGTCCCGGTCGTGGTTCGGG
>DOHJ01000078.1:0-3098 GCA_003535335.1 Paracoccaceae bacterium
AACCATTTTACGGTGCCAGTAGCCATCCGTTTTCTCCGTTATCAAGTATCCCGTCCGCGAAATTACGACGGGGAATTTAGCGCAGGACAATCACTACTGAGTAAAAACTGTAGATGCCTGAAACATGATAAAGTCCTGTTGCAGCTTAAACGGTAGGGGGTTTTTGGTAAAAATCAAGTATAATACGCTTGGGTCTGGATTTTAGGCGACTATAGTGCAGATAAAATAGTGAGGACAAGATGAAGCTATATGGTTTGAAAAACTGTGACACATGCCGGCGTGCGCTAAAGGCGCTAAAGATTGCAGGCCATCAGGTGGAGCTAATTGATGTTCGAAATGGTGCGATTGAGGCTCAGGATATTGAGCGGTTTTTTGTTGTGTTCGGGCAAGATTTGATCAACCGCAGATCAACGACTTGGCGGAAATTGGGCGAAGTTGACCGTGAGAAAAAACCGGTTCAACTGTTGCTGGATTTCCCGAGCTTGATGAAACGTCCGGTGATACTGGAGGAGGGTGGTTTGCTGACATTGGGCTGGGGCAAGGATGAACAGGATCTTTGGGGCATTAAGGCCTGAATTTTCAAATCAGCCTAATGTCGTGTGATCTGCAAATCTATCTGATCAAAACCAACATCCGTTCATGCTCGGCCTAATAATTGCGGCAAAGCAATCTGTCGATGGATACCGGACCTGCCCCCTTCACAACCAAAATTAACAGAATCGCAACCCAGAACAGGCGTTGGTCCATAATCACACCATCGGGTATTCGGTCGAACCAAACGCCATATTTTTCTGCCATATGGCCGTAAATATCGGTTAAACTTTGAACGATGATAAACCCGATCATGCCGAAGGCGGCCAGTCGGGTTAACAAGCCGATCAAAATCAGAACGGGCAGGATAAATTCGGCCCAAGTGCCCAAAAGAGCCACAAGCCACTGGAATGTTGACATAAGTTCATCATCATAGCCTACGGCCTCATAGGCCTGCGGAAAAATTTGGCCGTATGATCTGCTGATGTCAAGAAAGCCAAAGAAGCCTTCGCCAATTTTCAGGCGTGCCGAATTTAGAAAATAGATCAGTAGCGTTGCGGCGAATGTAAAACGGGCAAGCGTTGGCAATAGCCACGGTTCCAGCATATTTTCCAGTTTTGAAAATACGGAATTATGTAATGTTATCAATTTGTTCATTTTGTTTCCTTTCAGTGATGCCGGTAATCGCGCCGGTGGATAACAACAGGCCAAGTATTTGGCCCAGATCAAAACCGGCAGAGTCTATTGTGGCTATTTTTACAGCTTGGCCCATGGTTTTTGCCTGCATCAGGGCTTGGATAAATGCACCAGCGCCCGACGGCAGGGTTGTGACGATCGGGTCAAATTCGGCTCGGGTGATCAGGGCATCTTCGGGCTGCATTGCGGGATCAGGGGCGTCAGGATTGTTATTGACGTGGTACAGGCTTGCCGCCGGCCATTGTGAGCGGATCAGATGCACGCTCGGAGCCAGCTGGATTTTTGCCAAAAGCAATGCGTCAGGCGCTATGTTTTGCAAGATTTCAATCTCAATTGCGGTCACATCTGCCCCATGGTAACTTTGGGTCAGGGCCAGTTCAATCCGCGCCACATCGGGTAAATATCCCAGATGGCTGACGGGTTCAAACCGGGCCAGAAAATCGGGCATTTTAGTGCCGTATTGCATTAATAGCGGGCTGTCAGGCGGGTGCTGGCGTAAAAAAACACCTGCCATGGCTTTGAAAAACGCCTCGCCTACCAGTTTTTGAACGGTGGGAAAGGTGACTTCCAACGCTTCTGTCAGGGATGCGGCAACGTTGTTTCGGTAAACCGAAAACCGTTTGGTCGCGGGGGTTCCTTCGGGGTTGCACAACCCTTCGGGTGTGTCCAGTTCGGCGTCAAACACGGCCTTGATGAAATCACTTTGAGACAGGCTCATTGGGTGATCTGATCCATGATTTTAACGGCGCGCCGTGCTTCGGCCGCAAGTTCGGGCCACTCCGGGATATTGGCGTCCCATTCAATCAAGGTGGGGCGGGGACCGGATTTATTGATGGTGTAATCAAACAATGCCCAGACCGGTTCAGCCATTTCGCGCCCGTGACTGTCGATCAACAGCATTGCGCCGGTTTCGTCCTCGTCTTCGTCATGGCCGCCCAGATGTAATTCACCGACATGTTCCAGCGGAAATTGATCGATATATTCAATCGGGCTGGTTTTTTGGTTCATGGCCGAAATAAACACGTTGTTGATATCCAGCAGCAAGCCGCAGCCGGTTTTGTGTACGACTTCGTTTAGCAATTCAATTTCCGACAGGGTGGATTGGGCAAATGCCAAATAGGCCGACGGGTTTTCCAGCAGCATTTTGCGCCCCAAAACATCTTGCACTTGGGACACGTGATCGGACACGCGCAGCGCGGTTTCTTTGGTGTAGGGCAGGGGCAGCAGATCATTCATAAAATGTGAATCATGGGTAGACCATGCCAGATGTTCGGAAAATGATGCCGGATTCAGCCAATCACAAAGGTATTTCAGCCGCATAAGGTGCTCGGCATCCAGCGGACCTTCACCGCCGATTGACAGCCCAACACCGTGAACGGAAATCGGGAATTGTTCGGCCAGATGGCGCAATTGGGCAATGGGGCGCCCACCTTGGCCCATATAATTTTCGGCGTGGATTTCCAGCCATTCAACCGGACTGGCGTCTTGCATAATGTCGGCGAAATGTTGGGGCTTATAGCCGACACCGGGGCGATTGGGCAGGCAGGTGAATTCAGTGTTCTTGGAATTGGGCATTGTATCACTCGAAAGTAGAGGGAAAACAGGCGCTCTTGGGGGTTAAACAAGAGCGCCAAATAAAACCTAGCTAGGCATGTCGCGTTTGAGTTCTTCCAATGAACCCATGCGGCCTTCGGGCAATTTCATCTCGGCGCAGGTGCCGGCTGGAACCATTGACCAAGCGTTGCCTTGGTAATCAACTGTAGAGGATCCTGCACATGTTGTGCCGGCACCCGCTTTGCAGTCATTTTGGCCAGCCAGCGCAACACCATAACATTTTTCTTTGCTGGCAGCATCTGCCGGCGTTGCAGAAT
>DOHJ01000078.1:3422-9773 GCA_003535335.1 Paracoccaceae bacterium
GGCGTTGCAGAATGGGCGGTCAGGGCAGCGGCAACAGCGCCGGCAACGGCAAGTGATTTTACGTGATAAGACATATTGGATGTTCCTTCAGTTATGTTTCCATGGATCGCTTGTTTGCGATAGGAAAAACATAAGTCAGGTAACCGATCACAGGCCACACACATAAACGTGTGTCACGGCGGCGTTATTAAATGTTCGTCAAATCAGGCCAGTTCGGGCTAAAACCCGGCCTTTTCTGTAGGTTTGTTACAACGATAAAGGCCGAATTGTTACAGTTTCAGTTCAAATCAGGCGCGCGCGCTTCTTGGCCAAGCTGTTGAACCGCCTGATCCAGCGCCACCACATTTGTGCGTTTATCGCCAAGCCGGCGGATTGAAACGGTGCGTTCTTCAACTTCGCGCATGCCAATGGCCAAAATCGCCGGCACTTTGCCAAGGCTGTGTTCACGAACTTTGTAATTGATCTTTTCATTGCGCGTGTCGGCCTCGGCACGGATGCCTTTGGCTTTTAGCGCGGCGACCACCTCATGCACATATTCATCCGCATCCGAAACGATCGAGGCCACAACCACTTGACGCGGAGCCAGCCAGAACGGCAGTTTGCCGGCAAAGCTTTCGATTAAAATACCGATAAAACGCTCGAAACTGCCCAAAATCGCCCGATGCAGCATTACGGGGCGGTGTTTGGTCCCGTCTTCGCCGATATAAGTGGCGTTCAGCCGTTCAGGCAGCACAAAATCCACCTGCAAAGTGCCACATTGCCAATCGCGGCCAATGGCGTCGGTCAGCACAAACTCCAGTTTGGGGCCGTAAAACGCGCCTTCGCCGGGGTTTAGCTCGAACTCGCAGCCCACGGCTTTGGTGGCGGTCATCAATGCGGATTCGGCCTTGTCCCAAACCTCGTCCGATCCGGCGCGTTTTTCGGGGCGGTCCGAGAATTTGATCGAGAATTTCTCGAATCCCAAATCCTTGTAGATCAGCGATAGCAATTGGATAAACTTTTCGGTTTCTTCTTCGATTTGGCTTTCGGTGCAAAAAATATGCGCGTCATCCTGGGTGAAACCACGCACCCGCATGATGCCGTGCAGCGCCCCCGATGGCTCGTACCGGTTGCACGAACCAAACTCGGCCATGCGCAGAGGCAGGTCGCGGTAAGATTTCAGGCCTTGGTTGAAAATCTGCACATGACAAGGGCAGTTCATCGGTTTTAGCGCATTCACGGCCTTTTCGCGGGCGTGTTCTTCGTCAACTTCGACGATAAACATGTGTTCCTGATATTTCTCCCAGTGGCCCGAGGCCTCCCACAATTTACGATCGACAACTTGCGGGGTGTTGACCTCGACGTAATCGGCCCCGTTCTGGCGTCGGCGCATGTAATCTTGCAGTTCTGTATAGATTTTCCAGCCATTGGGATGCCAGAAAATCTGGCCCGGCGCTTCTTCTTGCATGTGGAATAAATCCATCTCGCGCCCCAGTTTGCGGTGGTCACGCTTGGCCGCTTCCTCCAGCATGTGCAGATGTTTTTTCAGATCATTCTTGTTTTGAAAGGCCACGCCGTAAATCCGCTGCAACATGGCGCGGTCACTGTCACCGCGCCAGTAGGCACCGGCAATTGACATCAATTTAAATGAATCACCCGGCACCTGACCGGTGTTTTGCAAATGCGGCCCACGGCACAGATCCTGCCAACCGCCGTGCCAATACATCCGCAGCGGCTCATCGCCCGGGATGGCGTCGATCAACTCGACTTTGTAAGGCTCGTTATTGTCCTCGTAAAACTTTACAGCGCGGGCGCGATCCCAGATTTCTGTGCGCACCTCGTCGCGTTTGTTGATGATTTCTTTCATCTTCTTTTCGATCAGGGCGAGATCTTCTGGCACGAACGGCTCGGCCCGATCAAAATCGTAATACCAACCACCTTTGATCACCGGGCCGATGGTGACTTGGGTGTCGGGCCAGATTTCCTGCACGGCACGGGCCATAATATGGGCGCAGTCATGGCGGATCAATTCCAGCGCCGGTTCGGTGTCTTTCATGGTGTTGATGGCGATGCTTGCATTTGTTTCAATCGGCCATTGCAAATCCCAATGCACCCCGTTCACCGTGGCGGAAATGGCTTTTTTGCGCAAGGAATTGGAAATGCCGGCGGCGATCTCCGCCGCAGTAATGCCTGCGTCAAATTCGCGTTTAGTGCCATCGGGAAAGGTAAGTGAGACTTGGGCCATCTTGGCGCTCCTCGTCGTTTTGGCGCCTACTGAACGCCCGGTTGCGGGTTTTGATTGTTGCTCTTTTGACGCTGCGCAGGGCTATTGTCAACGCTGCAACAATCGGCAATTTACCATTGCAGTGAAATTGTCACGGGTTAAACTGTCTGGACAAACAGGAGCAGGTAAATGGTGCAATTCATCAACGCGAACGGCCGCAAAATCGCCTATCATAAAACCGGCGGCAAAGGCCCCGGGGTGGTGTTTCTGGGCGGGTTTAAATCGGATATGAACGGCACCAAAGCCGTTGCGCTGGAGCGCTGGGCCAAAGCGCAAGGGCGGCATTTTTTGCGACTTGATTATTCGGGCCACGGCCAATCCTCGGGCCAATTCAAAGACGGCTGTATTGGCGAATGGGCCGAAGATGCAAAAGCCGTGATTGAGGCGGTTTGTCAGGGACCGCAGGTGTTGGTCGGTTCCAGCATGGGCGGCTGGATTTCGCTGCTGTTGACCCGCATGATACCTGAAAAAATAGTCGGGCTGGTCGGCATTGCGGCGGCCCCCGATTTTACCGAAAACAGCATGTGGGCCGGTTTTTCACCACAGCAAAGGGCCGAATTAGAGAAAACCGGTCATCTGGTTTTGCCTTCGGATTACGGCGAACCCTATATAATCACAAAGAAACTGATAGAGGACGGCAGAAAACAGCTGGTTTTGCAAACACCGCTGCCTTTGCCTTTTGCAGTGCGCCTGTTGCAAGGAACTGCAGATCATTCTGTTGAAATTCCGGTCGCTCTTGGCCTTTTGGAGCATGCAGACAGCCCCGATATGCGCCTGACATTAATCAAGGGCGGGGATCATTCGTTGTCATTGCCACAAAACCTGATCCTGATCGAAAAAACTGTGGCAGAAGTGCTGGCAATTTCAAACTGCGCCTAAATGCCCATAGGCAAAGCGGCGATGATGTCGTAACTTGCGGCAAATCCACAAAAGCAGCGAGCACCCGAATTATGGCCGAACCCCTGTTACTGATCCCCTCGATGATGAGTGATGCGCGGGTATTTTCGCCCCAGATTACCGAATTTTCGACCGAAAGGGCGGTGCATATCGCCGCTGTTACCAATTGCGAAACCATTTCCGAAATGGCCGCGTCTGTTTTGAAATCCGCTCCGGAAAATTTTGCGCTTGCGGGTCATGGAATGGGGGCTGTGGTGGCCATGGATTTGTTGCGCACCGCACCGGATCGGGTGTCGCGCATTGCCCTGATCAGCACCAACTTGCAATCGGAAACACCGGCAGACGCCGCCGCCCGAGAGCCGCAAATCGTCAAGGTCATGGGCGGGCGACTGGAAGACGTGCTAAAAGATGTCATAAAACCGGAGTGTTTGGCCGCTGGCCCAATTCAGGCCAAGGTTCTGGCCTTGGTACAAGCCATGGGTGCGCATCTTGGCGAAGGTGAATTCGTGCGTCAAACGCGGGCAATGCAACGTCGTCCCGACCATCAAAAAACCTTGCGAAAAATCAAGATACCTGCGCTGGTTTTATGTGGGGCGCAAGACAGCCTAACGCCGCCGCGCCGCCACCAGTTCATGTCGGAAATGATCCCGTATGGCAGTCTGTGTATTATTGATGATGCCGGACATTTCCCAACACTCGAATCTCCCAAGGCTACAAATGACGCTCTGCGGAAATGGTTGGATGCGCCGCTTGTGTTGCGTTGAATTTGGCCCTGGAATTTTCGCTAAAAACGAAAGGTATTTGTGATGGTTGCAGCCACCGGACGCATCACCCTTTGGGGCATCGAGGTGTTCCTTGCCACAGCTGACGAAGGCTCGATTTCATCGGCGGCCCGCAGGCTCGAGGCCAGTGCGTCGGCCGTCAGCCAGCAGTTAAGCAATCTGGAAACCGCGCTGGGCACCATATTGCTGAACCGTGCGTCACGCCCCGTAACCTTGACCCCGTCGGGTGAGATTTTCCGAAAACGGGCACAGCTGATCCTGAATGAGGCCACGCAGGCGCGGGCGGAACTGGCCATGACCGACATGTCGGCGTTAACCCGGTTTCGTCTGGGCATGATCGAGGATTTTGATGCCGACGTCACGCCGCGTTTGCTGTCTGACATGGCTGATAATTTCAAAGGTTGCCAGTTTTTGCTGGAAACCGGTGCCAGCCACCGTTTGTTTGATTTGCTGGACAGCCGTGCGCTGGATGTGATCGTGGCGGCCGATATGGGCGCAACTGCGGACTGGATGGAAGTGCACCCGTTGATCAGCGAGCCATTTGTGGCGGCTGTTCCCAAAGGCGCGGTTGCCGGTGCCGATGATGTTTTGGCCCAACTAAAATCGCTGCCCTTGATCCAGTACACCCAACGCCACCACATGGGCCGTCAAATCGCCGCACATTTGGGCCGCCAAAACCTGACTTTGGCGCATCGCTTTGAGCTGGACAGCTACCACGCCATCATGGCGCTGGTGGCGGCGCGGGTAGGCTGGACTATTTTAACCCCGCTGGGTTATTTGCGCGCCCGGCGGTTTCACGATCAGGTCGAAATAATCAAGCTGCCGTTTGATCCGCTAAGCCGCAGTATTTCGCTGATTGCACGTCGCGGTGTGCTACAGGACATGCCTCAAGATGTGGCCGACCGTTTGCGCCTGTTGTTACAGGAAATCATCGTCGATCCGGCGATCAAGGCCATGCCGTGGATCGCCAAGGATCTGAGGTTGCTTTAGGCGACTGCTTTGGCCTGTTTGACCAATTCGGCCGATTTGATCAGCGCGTTTGTGATGTAATCCAGATCCGGCGTTTTTAGCCGTGCCGGCAGGCGCACATCGCAGGCCCGCATCAGCATGGCACGGGTTTGTGGCAAATGCGGCGTTTCACCGATAAATTGCCAGTTCCAAAAGGCGCGTGCGTTGTCTTTGGACAGGCCAAACACCTGCACAGCCATGTCGATGCGTTTGGTTTCATCGGCAAAGGCCAGGGTTTGCTCGTCGCTGAAATCAACCAGATTGAATTGAATTGAATCCGGTGCGCGGCTCTCGGGGCCAAGCGCATCCGGCACGCTGAAATACGGTGTTTTGTTCAGCAGATCAGCCACGTAATCGTGATTTCGCAAGCCGTTGATAACCCGCTCGGGCACCTTGGAAATCTGCGCACGTGCGACAGCGGCCGACAGATTTTGCAGCCGCAAATTATAAAGCGGCAGTTTGTTTTGCCAAAATTCAAAGCGGTCATGCACCACGGGATGTTTTTTCCAGTTATGCTCATAAGCGCCGGACATGATGATCATCTGGGCAATCAGATCGGCATCATCGGTAATTAAAATGCCGCCTTCACCGGAATTTATCAGCTTGTAAGATTGAAACGAAAAGCAGCCAATTATGCCCATCGTGCCGATGTTTTTGTTGTCCCAAGTGGTGCCGAGTGAATGGGCCGCATCCTCGATCACCGGAATATTGCGGGCATCACACAGCGCCATAATCGCATCCATATCAGAGGTGTGGCCGCGCATGTGGCTGATGATTACGGCTTTGATGCTGTCGTCCAGTTTGGCCTCGAAATCGGCCATATTAACGCGGTAATTATCGGCGACTTCAACCAGAACGGGCTTGCATTCGGCATGCACAATCGCCGAAGGAACTGCCGCAAAGGTGAATGCGGGGATTATAACTTTGGCGTCGCGGGGCAGTTGCAGCGCTTTTAGCGACAGGAACAACGCAGCTGAACAGGATGAAACCGCAAGGGCAAATTTCGCCCCCATCATTTGGGCAAATTCGGCTTCCAGCAGGGCAACGGGCGATGCTGCGGATGACGTATAGCGAAACAAATCACCGGTTTGCAGCATGCGGCTGATTTCTTCCAAGGCCTGCTCTGGAATTGGTTCTGCATCATAGACGTTCGGGGCTTTTGACATGTCTTCGCCTTTCCTGAATGTATCTTTCGGAAAAGCTGTAAATCAAAAGTTAACGCATTTCCATCCCTTTGATCAAAAATTATCAGTTGGGTTGATTTATAGGCCCAACCGGTCACGCAGGGAAAACCATGTCATGGCCAGTGTCAAAATCGGCTGGGCAAACATCCGTCCTCCGGGAAACGGCAGGGTTGGAACCCGCGCCATCACATCAAAGCGCGCCGATTGTCCGGCGATG
>DOHJ01000078.1:10134-10608 GCA_003535335.1 Paracoccaceae bacterium
CGCCAAAGCAACCCCGTGGCCGGAATAGCCCGAGGCGTTCAGGATGTTTGGTGCAATGCGGGCAAAATAGGGCATCCGGTTTGTGGTAATTCCAAGGGTGCCGCCCCAAGGCAAAATTCAAAGGGTGTAAATGACCGCCGTTCATCTCCAGAACCATGCCGCAATATTGGTCAGTGCCAATGATTTCAGCAGTTGCAGCCCTGTCCAGAAAATCGGATTGCTCAAAGCCGTAATTGGTCGCCAGATACTCCTGATCTTCACGTCCGGAATCTGCTTGCTTCTGACTGAAATACGCCGCACCATGACCGGGCTTGAACATGGCATCTGGCGCATGTTTTTTGGCCAGATTACGGGTGATTTTTATCGAATCCTGGGCAATATCCCACAAGGCGCGGGCATCCGATTTCCCCTGTTTTCTCTCAAGACTGCGCTGATCAATATTATGCCCGTGCCCGACCTGACCACCGTTTCGAC
>DOHJ01000078.1:10873-11030 GCA_003535335.1 Paracoccaceae bacterium
GCGCGGGCATCCGATTTCCCCTGTTTTCTCTCAAGACTGCGCTGATCAATATTATGCCCGTGCCCGACCTGTCCACCGTTTCGTCCCGACGCACCAAAGCCCACGCGCTGGCCTTCCAGCAGCACCACATTATAACCTTTTTGCGCCAAATGCAGAG
>DOHJ01000100.1 GCA_003535335.1 Paracoccaceae bacterium
TAAGGACACATGCTAAATTATGGCTGATTTGTTTATTTACTCAGATGGTGCATGTTCAGGAAATCCCGGTCCGGGCGGTTGGGGCGCGTTAATGATTGCGCGCAATGGTGATACCATTTTAAAAGAACGTGAACTGTGCGGTGGGGATGCCCACACCACCAACAACCGGATGGAGCTTTTGGGCGCAATTAATGCGCTTGAAGCATTGGAACGCCCTTCGAATGTAACGATTTTCACCGACAGCACCTATGTTAAAAACGGAGTGACCAGCTGGATTCATGGCTGGAAGCGCAACGGTTGGCGCACCTCTAACAAAAAGCCCGTAAAAAATGTAGAGCTATGGCAACGTATTGACGATGCACAGGCGCGTCATCAGGTAACTTGGGAATGGGTCAAGGGCCATGCCGGGCATCCGGAAAATGAACGGGCAGACGAATTGGCGCGGCGCGGAATGGAGCCGTTTAAGCAGGGTTAGAGCCTATTTTTTAATATAGGTTCGATATAGCCAGATCAGTAAAACAGCCCCCAAAACAGCCCCGACAAAACCGAATGCGATACCGCCCAGAATCATAATCAATCGCAAAATTAGCCCGCCAATCAATGCGCCGAACACACCGATAGCAACGGTGGTAACCATATCCGTTTTCAAATCCATAATTCGCGTGGCTAAAAAACCCGCGGCGGCACCTACTATGATCAAAAAAATTATCGGCATAACTTTAATATGGGGGCGCTGGGCAAAATTGCAATTCTTTTCAATCTAATATTTCGGGAAGATCAAAACCCCTTAACAACTCGTCTGCGAACATTGGGCGTTTTCCCTGTCGTTGGGCCTTGTTAATTTCTACGGCCCCGTTTCCGCAAGCAATTTGCAACCCGTTAAGGACCTCGCCAGCAGATCCGTTACCTTTAACCACACGGCATTCCAACAGCTTAAGACGTTCACCATCAACCATGCACCATGCGCCGGGAAAGGGTGATAGCCCGCGAATTAGCTGGCTCACTTGATTTGCAGATTGTGACCAATCTATCCGCGCTTCTGATTTGTCGATTTTATTTGCGTAGGTCACGCCGGTTTCAGGCTGCATTTGTGGCTCTAACGTTGCCAGATTATCTAATGTTTGCAGGATTAATTTTGCGCCCAAAGAAGATAACCGATCATGTAATTTTGCGGTTGTTTCTTCAGCCCCAATGGTTAACGATTTATTTAACAACACCGGCCCCGTATCCAGCCCTGCATCCATTTGCATTATGCAGATGCCGGTTTTTTCATCACCAGCCATGATGGCCCGATGAATAGGGGCTGCACCGCGCCATCTGGGTAAAAGCGACGCGTGTATATTCAGACAACCCTTTGCAGGTGCGGCCAGTATTTTTTGCGGCAAAATCAGACCATAGGCGACAACCACGGCAATATCAGGCTCTAATGCAGAGAATTTCTCTTGCTCTTGCGGGGTTTTTAACGATGTTGGGCAGCGCAGCTTTAAACCCAAAGCGCTCGCGCGGGTCTGAACGGGGCTTGGCCGGTCTTTTTTGCCACGTCCTGCGGGTCGGGGTGGTTGGCAGTAAACACAAACGATTTCATGGCCGGCGTTAACCAGAGCATCCAGTATCGTAACCGAAAAATCAGGGGTGCCCATAAAAACAATTTTCATCGCGTTGCCTTTTTCGCTTTTCGTAACAAAATATCGCGTTTCATTTTCGAAAGCCGGTCAAAAAACATCATGCCATTCAAATGATCAATCTGATGCTGAACCGATGTGGCCCACAAACCAACAAAATCACGGGTTTGCTGTTTGCCCAAATGGTTCAAAAACTGAACCGTCACAGCACGCGGACGTTTTATCTTGGCCGACACCCCCGGCAAATTCGGGCTTGCTTCTTCGTGTTCGCGCATTTTTGCTGAAGAATGTAAAATTTCCGGGTTTGCCATCCTGACAACCTGCCCACGCGCCTCTGACGCGTCAACCACAGCAAGACGCAGCATTACTCCGATTTGGGGTGCGGCCAAACCAACACCGGGCATTGCTTCCATGGTATCGATCATGTCGTCCCAGATTGTTGAAATCTGCTCTGTCACCTGATCAATCGGCGCACACACGATTTTCAGGCGTTTGTCTGGATAAGATACAAAAGGCCGGATCATTTCCGCGCCCGCTCGCGTTTTAGTTTTACCATTTTTCGGGTGATCATCTGGCGTTTTAAGGGGCGCAGATAATCAATGAAAAGTTTGCCTTCCAGATGATCAATTTCATGCTGAACACAGGTTGCCCACAAGGCATCAAATCTGCCTTCGCAGGCGGCACCATCCACATCGATCCATTTTACAGTTACCGCTGCGGGGCGTTCCACATCTGCATATTGCTCGGGGATTGATAAACAGCCTTCTTCATAAACATTCATATCTTTGGATGACCAGACAACTTCGGGGTTAAACATTGCCATAGGTTGCGGTTTGGCGCCTTCTTCCTTGATGCAATCCATTACAATCAGGCGTTTTGAAATCCCGATTTGCGGGGCCGCCAAACCAATTCCGGGGGCGTTATACATTGTCTCAAGCATGTCTGCCGACAGCTTGCGCATTTCATCGTCTGCCGCATCAACATGGGTAGCAACCTTTTTTAGGCGTGAATCGGGGTGGA
>DOHJ01000131.1:0-2390 GCA_003535335.1 Paracoccaceae bacterium
CATGGGGCAGCCCCAGTTGGCCGATGCCGGTTGTTATCAAACCGTGAGATCCCGGATTGCAGATGAAGACAACGTCAACCGCATTGTGCAGGATTGGGCCGGTGGCTTGCAACAAGACGAAGTGCGCAGCGCTTGTAATGCGGGCGAGGTGCCTTGCGGGGCGATCATGTCGATCGAAGATATCATGCAAGACCCGCAATACGCAGCACGAAAAACCTTGCTGGATATGATGGTCGAAGGTGTCGGCGAACTACCATTTCCCGCGCCCCTGCCGCGCCTGTCAGAAACGCCCGGTCAGCTGAATTCGTTAGGGCCTAAATTGGGCAACGCCAACGCGTCTATATATAAAGTGCTGCTGGGGCTGTCCGAAACAGAGCTGCACCAGCTGCAAAAAGACGGGGTGATTTAGGCGGCTTACCCTAAACCAGTGTTGCCTGTGTGGCCTCGGCCATTTGCCCGGCCGTGACATCAGGGGCCAGTTCAACCACCTTTAAGCCACCATCAACCACATCCAGAACGCCCAGATTTGTGATAATCCGGTCAACAACCGCCTTGCCGGTTAACGGCAGGCTGCATTCTTTCAGGATTTTGCTCTCGCCATGCTTGTTGGTATGATCCATCACCACCACAACCCGTTTCACGCCAGCCACCAGATCCATTGCCCCGCCCATGCCCTTGACCAGCTTGCCGGGGATCATCCAGTTGGCCAGATCACCGTTTTGGGCCACTTCCATGGCACCCAGAATCGCCATGGCAATTTTGCCGCCACGGATCATGGCAAATGATTCAGCACTGTCAAAATAGGACGTTTGAGGTAGCTCGGTTATGGTCTGTTTGCCCGCATTGATCAGATCGGCGTCAATTTCATGTTCCAGCGGAAACGGGCCCATGCCCAGCATGCCGTTTTCCGACTGCAAGGTTACATTCACCCCCTCGGGGATGTGATTGGAAACCATCGTCGGAATGCCGATGCCCAGATTAACATACCAGCCGTCTTCCAGTTCTTGCGCCGCACGAGCGGCCATTTGATTGCGATCCCACATGGTTTACCCTTTCGAAACTGTGCGTTGCTCGATACGTTTTTCGTGTGTTCCTTGAATCAGGCGGTTTACATAAATTCCGGGCAGATGGATACAATCAGGATCAAGCGATCCGGTCGGCACAATTTCCTCAACCTCGGCCACGCATATTTTGCCGCATTTGGCAGCAGGCGGGTTGAAATTACGCGCGGTTTTGCGAAACACCAAATTGCCGGTTTCATCAGCCTTCCACGCCTTGATAATGGAAAGATCGGCAAAGATGCCGTTTTCCAAAATATAGGTCTCGCCGTTGAATTCTTTATGCTCTTTGCCCTCGGCGATCACCGTGCCAACGCCGGTTTTGGTGTAAAACCCGGGAATGCCAGCACCGCCGGCGCGCATACGTTCAGCCAAAGTGCCCTGCGGGGTGAATTCCAGTTCCAGCTCGCCAGATAAATACTGGCGCATGAATTCGGCATTTTCGCCGACATAGGAGGAGATCATCTTTTTGACCTGACGGGTTTTTAGCAAAATACCAATGCCGAAATCATCAACACCCGCGTTATTACTGGCAAAAGTCATGTCTTTGGTGCCCGCATTCTTGATGGCATTTAGCAGCAATTCCGGAATGCCACACAGCCCGAAACCGCCCGCCGCAATAAACATCCCGTCATGCAGCAGGTCATCCAGTGCCTCTGCTGCTGATCCGTAAACCTTATTCACCAGATCATCTCCCCAATTTATCTCGCGCCAAATATATGTGACGGGGGCAGGCGAATAAGTCAATCAGACCTTTTTGGCAGCGGGCTTCTTTTTAACAGGGGTTTTCTTTTTGGCAGCCGGTTTTTTCTTTGTCGCGGTTTTCTTCTTGGGTGCCGCCTTTTTGCGCCCGCCTTTTTTAGCAGCCCGTGCCGTGATCAATTCAACTGCCTGCTCCATGGTTACATCTGCCGGTTCGGTCTCTTTGGGAATGGTGGCATTGACCTTTTCCCACTTCACGTAAGGTCCATAGCGGCCATCCATCACATTGACTGGCCCGCCTTCGGTCGGGTGCTCGCCCAGCTCTTTTAACGGCTTGGCCGCAGCGCGCCCACGTCCGCCACCTTTGGTGCGTTTTTCGGCAATCACTTCAACGGCACGGTTCATGCCGATGGTAAACACTTCTTCGACATCGGGGATGTTGGCGTATAATTTTGCTTCTTTGCCCTCATCATCGGCCGTGGTGTGCATCACGTAAGGGCCATAGCGGCCGATATTGGTGTGAATTTGGCCCCCATCAGGATGATCGCCAACAAAACGTGGCAGGCTTAGCAATGTCAGGGCTTTTTCAAGCGTCATGTCTTCTTGTGTCCAGCCTTTTGGCAGGCTGGC
>DOHJ01000131.1:2781-6018 GCA_003535335.1 Paracoccaceae bacterium
CCCGAGCGCAGGGATATTTCATCACCATTATCCTCGCCCAAAACGCGATCACCATTTTCGGATTCACCACCGATCGGGCGGGTGTACCGGCATTCGGGGTAATTGCCACAGCCAACAAAACCACCGGATTTCGAAGTTTTCAAATGCAGCTGTCCATTGCCACACAGCGGACAAACACGCGGGTCCGTACCGTCTTCGCGAGGTGGGTAAAGCGATGGCGCAAGCACAGCATCAAGCGTGTCCAGCACCTCGGAAATCCGCAATTCGCTGGTTTCGGAAATGGCAGCGGAAAAATCCTGCCAGAACCGGTCCAGAACAACCTTGTAATCGCGCTCGCCTGCCGAAACATCATCCAGCTCTTCTTCCAGATTGGCGGTAAATTCATAGCCGACATATTTGCGGAAATAATTCAGCAGAAAAATTGTAACCATGCGGCCCTTGTCTTCGGGAAACAGGCGATTTTTTTCCTTGCGCACATATTCGCGATCTTGGATCGTGGTGATCACGGATGCGTAAGTGGAGGGGCGGCCAATGCCCAATTCTTCCATGCGCTTGACCAGAGTTGCCTCGGTAAAACGCGGCGGTGGCTGGGTGAAATGCTGCTCAGGGGTGACGCTCTTTTTATCCAGTGCATCGCCTTGCGAAACTTGCGGCAGGCGCTTGTCGTCGTCATCAATGACCTTATCGTCGCGGCCTTCTTCATAGACCTTCATAAAGCCGTCAAACAACACCACTTGGCCGGTGGCGCGCAGCACAACCTGACCATCTTCACTGCCCATATCAACCGTGGTGCGCTCCAGTTTGGCCTGCTCCATCTGGCTGGCCAAGGTACGTTTCCAGATCAGATCATAAAGTTTACGCTGATCGGCCTCCAGCCGCGCCAGTTTGCCCGCATCAACAGACATATCCGTCGGGCGAATACATTCGTGGGCTTCTTGGGCATTTTTGGCCTTGTTTTTATACATGCGCGGGCTGCCGGGCACGTATTCCTTGCCATAACGGTCACCAATTTCGTCACGCGCGGCCATCACGGCCTCGGGGGCCATGTCAATGCCGTCGGTCCGCATGTAGGTGATGTATCCGGCCTCATACAAACGCTGTGCCGTGCTCATGGTTTGGCGCGCGCCAAAGCCGAATTTGCGGCTGGCCTCTTGTTGCAGGGTCGAGGTCATGAACGGGGCAGACGGGTTGCGATTGGCGGGTTTTGCCTCGACTTTTTGCACGGCTAGATCGCGGCTGTTGACAGCTTGAACGGCCAACTCGGCGGCGGTGGAATTTTCCAGGTCAAACTTGTCCAGTTTTTTACCGGCCATATGGGTCAAACGCGCCTCGAACGATTGTCCTCGCGGCGTGGTCAGGGCGGCTTTTACGCTCCAGTATTCGCGCGCATTAAAGGCTTCGACTTCCATCTCGCGCTCGACAATCAGGCGCAGGCAAACGGATTGCACGCGGCCCGCCGATTTAGCACCGGGCAATTTGCGCCACAGAACCGGCGACAAATTAAAGCCCACCAGATAATCCAGCGCGCGCCGCGCCAGATAGGCCTCCACCAGCGGCATATCCACTTGGCGCGGGTTTTTCATCGCCTCGGTGACGGCAGTTTTGGTGATGGCGTTAAACACTACGCGGCTAACCGGTGTGGTTTTTTTTATGGATTTACGCTTGCGCAACGCTTCTTCCAGATGCCAGCTGATCGCCTCGCCCTCGCGGTCGGGGTCGGTCGCCAGAATCAGTTCATTGTCGTCTTTCAGGGCATCTGCAATGGCTTTGACGTGCTTGCGGGAATCATATCCAATTTCCCATGTCATGGCGAATTCGTTGTCGGTATCGACCGATCCGTTCTTTGGCGGCAGGTCACGAACGTGCCCGTACGAGGCCAAAACTGTATAGTTATCCCCTAGATATTTATTGATAGTTTTGGCTTTGGCTGGGGATTCGACAACAACAACGGGCATGAATTTCCTCTCGTCACATAATAATGCTACTGGCGGCGCAAAAGAGGGGGGATTATCTGGAATGTCAATGGGGCATAAAAAGCAGTGCCGCAGTTTTACCTTCTTCTTGCTCAAAATACCTGCGCCGCAGGCATAATAGTTTCAGGACGCAAGCGCCAACATACCTCCGGGAGCGCGGATAATCTTGCCGTCCAGCTCCATGTTTAACAATTCTGGCGTAATTTTCTGGCTTGGCAAATCCAGATCGCGGATCAACTGGTCTTCGGCCAGCGGGCTGGGGCCTAGCCGTGACAGGATCTGGTTGTGCAAATCGGACATATCGCGAAGTGTTCTGGCGGGGGATGCCGGTTCGGGTGTCGTTTCCGATTTTTCGTCTTCTTTACCCAAAACGTCAATCACATCGGCGGCCGAACGTATCAATGTTGCCCCGTCACGCAATAACGCATTGCAACCAAAGGCACGGGCATCAAACGGATGACCCGGAACGGCCATCACCTCGCGGCCCTGATCCAGCGCGTCTTTGGCCGTGATCAGGCTACCGGAACGCGCAGCGGCCTCGGTAATTATTACGGCTTTGGCAAGGCCGGAAATGATCCGGTTGCGACGGGGGAAATGGCGAGCTTGGGGTTGCACACCCATGGCGATTTCCGACAGGCGTAAACCTTTGCGGCCGATATCGTCGGTCAGGCCGGCGTTTTCTTTGGGGTAAACCACATCAATGCCACCGGCCTGCACCGCCACCGTGCCACCATCCAGCGCGGCCAGATGGGCGGCGGTGTCAATGCCGCGGGCAAGGCCGGAAACCACGACAAAACCGGCGTCAGACAGATCAGCGGCCAGTTTGCGGGCCATGCGGGTGCCAAGGGATGATGCGTTGCGCGCACCAACCATGGCGACCATCGGGCGTTTTAACAAATCAGTGTCACCAATGGCCCAAAGGATTGGCGGCGGGTCGGGAATGTCGGCCAGATCAGTCGGGTAGCTGGGTTCGCCATAACAAATCATCGCGGCACCGGCGGCGCGGGCGGCGCGCATTTCGGCGACAACCACGCCTTCGGGGCAAATGGCATAATCCAGCACCCCTGCGGCGCGGGCGATTTCGGGCAGGGCCGTCATTGCGTCGACGGCGTTGCCATGTTCAGTCATTAGCCGGAAAAAGGTCGAAACCCCAACGCGGCGTGATCGCAAAAGGCGGAGCCACGACAGACGAATTTCTTCTGTGGTGGGTGGGGTGAGGGTGGGGTGAGAAGAAAATAAATCCACGTCCGTCATGTCTCCGCTC
>DOHJ01000105.1 GCA_003535335.1 Paracoccaceae bacterium
ACCTAATGCAATTCCGGCAGCAATTCGGCCAGCTATTCCGCCAGCCGCAGGCAAGATGCAATCGCCGATGCTTTGGCCGGTTTGCAAACCGCTGACACTGGCACACCAGCAACCTCTGCCCCGACTGGCCCGCCGCTGACCGGTGGTCAAAAGGATGCGTTTTTGCTGGAGGTTGGACGCTGCTGGATACTGGGCGCGTTATCGACCAATGCCATGCAAAGCAAAGTTGTGGTGCGTTTCGAGCTAAACCGCGATGGCACGCCTGATATCGGCTCAATCCGGATGACGGGTTTTGAAGGTGGCACGGCCGCCGGTGCCAAGAAAGCGTATGAAACGGCGCGGCGCGCGATTATACGATGTGGTAAAAACGGCTATAATTTGCCGACTGATAAATACGAGCAGTGGAAAATTGTGAATATTACCTTTAATCCTGAGAATATGAGGTTAAAATGATCATATTGCGTTTATTGAATTTTGTACTGATCGCGGTCTTGGCGATTTCGGTTTTGCCAAACAGGGCAATGGCCGAGCTGAACCTTGAGATCAAGGACGGTGTGATCGAGCCAATGCCGTTTGCGGTGCCGGATTTTGTTGCGGAAAACGCCGCAGCCAGTGAATTCGCAACCAAGCTTGCCCGCGTGGTGGCGGCCGATCTGACCGGCACCGGTTTGTTTCGCGAGATCCCCAAAAGCGCCTTTATTTCAACCGTGACCAATTTCAACAGCCCCGTGCAATATGCCGACTGGAAGGCGATCAACGCCCAAGCGTTGATTGTTGGCGCGGTGAATGCCGGCTCTGGCGGGCGTGTGACGGTCAAATTTCGTTTATTCGACGTGTTTTCAGGTCAGCAGCTGGGCGATGGATTGCAATTTGGCGGCACGGTTAACAGCTGGCGGCGCATGGCCCACAAAGTGGCCGACGCAGCCTACAGCAGGATTACCGGCGAGGGTAAATATTTTGACAGCCGCGTGGTGTTCGTTTCGGAAACCGGCCCGAAGAATGCCCGCCAAAAACGTCTGGCGATCATGGATTATGATGGCGCGAATGTGAAATTTCTGACCGATAGCAGATCAATCGTTTTGGCCCCGCGCTTTTCACCCACCGGTGATCGGGTGCTTTACACATCTTATGAAACCGGATTTCCCAAGATTTACGTGCTGGATGTGGCCACGGTCGGTCGGCGTGCTTTGGCGGATCAGCCCGGCACCATGACTTTTGCGCCGCGTTTTTCACCGGATGGCCAAACCGTGGTTTATTCGCTGTCGGCCGGTGGCAATACCGATATTTACCGCATGCAAATCAATGGCGGCACGCCGGTTCGCCTAACTTCGGCCCCCTCGATCGAAACCGCGCCCAGTTTTTCACCGGACGGGCGCCAGATTGTGTTTGAAAGCGACCGTTCCGGCAGTCAACAGCTTTATGTTATGTCCGCAAACGGTGGCGAGGCGCGCCGGATCAGTTTTGGTGCGGGGCGTTACGGCACGCCGGTCTGGTCGCCGCGCGGTGATCTGGTTGCCTTTACCAAACAAAACAAAGGCCGCTTTCATATCGGCGTCATGCGTCTGGATGGTGAGGGCGAGCGTTTGCTGACGGCCTCTTTTCTGGACGAAGGCCCGACCTGGTCGCCCAATGGCCGTGTGATTATGTTTATGCGTGAAACCTCCGGGGCTGGCGGGGCGGTTTCGCTTTATTCAGTCGATATTACCGGACGTAATTTGCAACGGGTCAAGGTCGAGGGCGGGGCGTCTGATCCGGCCTGGTCGCCATTGTTGAAATAGGCATAGCTTCCCAAATGGGATGTAAGATGATATATAAACGGCAATCGAGCCAATAAAAACAAAGCAGGAATAATCATGACATATCTTATAAAAGCAATCTTCATTGTTGGTGCTCTGGGCCTTGGGGCGTGTACCAATCCGGATCATCTGTCTGGCAATGGCAACGCAAACGGGGCCGGTAACGGTGCCGGAGCGGGTTCAAACATACCGCTTGATCCGGCATCTGACCCAACTTCGCCGGTTTACTTTAGCCAAACCATCGGTGATCGTGTGCTGTTTGCGGTTGACACAAGCACCCTGACCCCCGAAGGGCGCAGCACCTTGACTGCCCAAGCCGGATGGTTGCAGGCCAATCCTGAATATGCCGCCATCATCGAAGGCCACGCCGACGAGCAAGGCACCCGCGCCTATAACCTTGCGCTGGGGGCGCGCCGTGCCAATGCGGTGCAGGAATTTCTGCTATCCCAAGGGATTGCGGCCAATCGCCTTCGTACGTTAACATACGGCAAAGAACGCCCGATCGAGGTGTGTTCAGCCGAAAGCTGTTATGCCAAAAACCGCCGCGCTGTGACGGTGATTTCGGCAGGGGCCGGCGCATAAATGGCGCATAAATAAAGGAAGATAAAAATGTCTAGGATACTCGCGCTTGTAATTGGGCTGTCGGTTATGGCGCTTGCGCCTGTGGCAGCTACGGCTGATGAACAAACGCTGGCAGATATTCGGCAGGAAATGTCGGTTCTGCATGTGGAAATTCAGCGAATAAAGCGCGAGCTGTCCACCACCGGCGGCCCCGGCACCGGTATTACCGGCAACACGCCGCTGGAACGCATTGACGCGATCGAAGCGGCCTTGCAGCGGCTAACCAGCAAAACCGAACAGCTGGAAAACCGCATCAACAGGGTTGTGCGCGATGGCACGAACCGGATTGGCGATTTGGAATTCCGGTTGGTTGAGCTGGAAGGTGGCGACGTTGCTGCCTTGGGCGAAACGTCTACTTTGGGCGGCAATACGGGCAACGCAGCTGCGGTTGCGGTGACGCCGCCGGCCAGCACTGTGGATACGGCGGATACGGCCGAATTGGCCGTTGGCGAAAAAGCCGATTTCAAGCGGGCGCAGGAGGCGCTCGCAAGCGGTGACTTTCGCAGCGCCGCTGAGCAGCTTGCGGCCTTTACCCAGACCTATCCGGGTGGTCCGCTAAGTGCGGATGCCCATTTTATGCGCGGCGAAGCCTTTGAGGGCTTAAAGGATCCGACCAATGCGGCGCGCGCCTTTTTGAAAAGTTTTTCAGGTAATCCAAATGGTCCCCGCGCCCCGCAAGCGCTTTATAAACTGGGCACATCTTTGGGTGATCTTGGCCAAACAAACGAGGCTTGCGTGACCTTGTCCGAGGTTGAAGCGCGGTTTCCGGCATCGCCTGCGGTTTTGTTGGCCAAATCCTCGATGCGCAATCTGGGATGCAGTTGACGCCACAAGATGATCGCCTGCTTGAAGATGCGGGCGCCGTTCTGGACCGTCAAAATTTAACCAGGATCGGTGTTGCGGTTTCTGGTGGCAGCGATTCTTGTGCATTGCTGCATTTGGCCGCTATCTGGGCCAAAAAGGCAGGGGTGATTTTAGAGGCCGTAACGGTAGACCACGGTTTGCGAACGGCTGCTGTTGCCGAGGCCAAAGCCGTTGCTGAAATCTGCGCCGGTCTTGGGGTTGAACACACCACGCTGAAATGGACCGGCTGGGATGGTCGGGGAAATTTGCAAGATCAGGCGCGTCAGGCGCGCTATGGTTTGATGGCTGACTGGGCCAAGGACCGAGGCATCGGCACAATTGCACTGGGCCACACAGCCGACGATCAGGCCGAAACATTTTTGCTGCGGCTGGCCCGCGGGTCCGGCGTTGACGGGCTGTCGGGCATGGCGCAATCACGCCATGAAAATGGAATTGACTGGCTGCGGCCGGTTTTGTTTCTGGAGCGGCAAAAGTTAAGGGATTTTTTATGCCGCCACGCGATTAAATGGTTTGATGATCCGTCGAATGAAGATGAAAAATATGATCGGGTAAAGGCGCGTAAAATCCTGAAATTGTTAGAGCCGCTGGGAATTGACAAAAGCCGTCTGGCCGCAACGGCACAAGCCTTGCAGCCGGCCCGTCGGGCGCTGGAATGGCAAACCGGGCAGGCGGCGCAAAGCGTGGCAACGGTTCGGCAGGCGACTGTGGTTTTTGACGCGGCTAAATTTATCGCCCTGCAACCTGAAATCGGCACGCGCCTGTTGCAACACGCCTTGAGATGGGTCTCATCCGCGCCGTACCCGCCGCGCAGAAGCAGTTTGGAAAATTTGCAAACAGCCATTTTTGCGCGAAAATCGTCGACCTTGCATGGCTGCCGGATTATTGCAAAAAAAAACGAAATCCGCATTGGCCGTGAATATCAGGCGGTAAAGGATATGGTCTGTCCTACAGATCAGATTTGGGACCAGCGCTGGAAATTCAGCGGCCCGGCTACCCAAGGCTATGAAATTCGTGCGCTTGGCGAGGCGGGGTTGCAACAATGCCCCGATTGGCGCAGCATGAATATGAAACGTGCCTGCCTGCTTGCAACCCCTGCTGTGTGGCAAAAACAGACACTTGTTGCCGCACCAATCGCCGGATTCGGCAATGGATGGCGCAGTTCTGCGCTATTTGGGCCGGATCATTTCATTTCTTCCATTATATCGCATTGAACTACTGCGCTAAATGCCTATTTTAAGCGCGTAGCCGTGGCGAAAAGATTCCCGCGTGCAAAATCTGTTTAGGAGAGTAGCCTGTGGGCAATATTAAAAATCTGGCGTTTTGGGTCGTACTGTTTATGTTGATTCTGGCTTTGTTCAACCTGTTCAGCAATGGACAAAGCGCAATGAATTCCAACGCCATGAGTTATTCCGACTTTGTTGCTGCGGTAAAAGAGGACAAAGTCCAATCTGTGACGCTGGATGGCGAACAAATTACGTTCCTTGGTAAAGACGGGCAGGATTACACCACAGTCAAGCCAACCGATTCTGATGTCGTTACAGAATTGTTGATTGCAAACGATGTGCAGGTCAATGCGGTTAAGCAGGCCCAATCGGGGTTATCCACACTGGTTTGGTCGCTGTTGCCGATTCTAGTACTGATCGGGTTTTGGTATTTTATGATGAACCGGATGCAGGGCGGCGGCAAAGGCGGGGCGATGGGTTTTGGTAAATCCAAGGCTAAAATGCTGACCGAACGCGAGGGCCGTGTGACCTTTGATGATGTGGCCGGTATTGACGAGGCCAAAGAAGAGCTGGAAGAGATTGTCGAATTTCTGCGCAACCCTGATAAATTCTCGCGTCTTGGCGGTAAAATCCCCAAAGGCGCGCTGCTGGTTGGCCCTCCGGGCACCGGTAAAACCCTGCTGGCCCGCGCTATCGCCGGCGAGGCAGGTGTTCCGTTTTTCACCATTTCCGGCGC
>DOHJ01000222.1:0-1308 GCA_003535335.1 Paracoccaceae bacterium
ATTAAATTCAAAAGTGGATATAACCGCCGCTAGGTTTTCTGTTTCGCTGCGTAACGACATACTGGTTGCTGTAGTTTCCTCAAACATTGCTGCATTTTGCTGTGTTGCCTGATCTAGATGCGCTGTTGCAGAATTAATCTCTGAAATAGTATTTGATTGAATGGAAGCCGATTTGGAAATTTCACTAATGCGGTTGGTAATACCTGATACACCTGTAGAAATGGATTTTAAAGCCAATCCCGTTTGATCAACCAGTTCCACACCAGTTTCAACCTGCCTAACACTGTTAGCAATTAGGCTGGATATTTCGCTGGCTGCTTCGGATGACCTAGCCGCAAGTGCGCGTACTTCAGAGGCAACCACAGCAAACCCTCTACCTGCCTCGCCAGCACGTGCTGCTTCAACACCGGCATTTAAGGCCAGAAGATTTGTTTGAAAGGTGATGTCATCAATAAGTTTTACTGTTTGTCTGATTTCTACAGATGATTTCTGGATTTTTCTCATTGCTTCAATAGTAGTATCAACAACATAGTTGCTTTTCTCTGCCTCTTCCTGAATTTTAAGCGCCTCTTCATTCGTTTTTTCTGCAACTTTCGCGGTTGAATTTACCAGAGTTGACAATTCTTTAATAGCAGCAGCCGTTTCTTCAAGTGTAGCTGCAGATTTTTCTGTCCGTATCGCCAATGAACTTGCGGCATCTGACACTTCACGTGATGAAATTCCTATTTCAGTACTGCTTTGATTTATTTGCATAATATTAGCCGACAAACTATCAAGAGATTTATTTAGACTAACTTGTATATCGTTAAACACACCATCAAAATTACCGCGCATTTTCTGGGTTAAATCACCTTGTGATAATGCATCAAGTGTTTGTTGAATTTCGCCAAGACTGCTATTTACAGTTTCACTGATTTGGTTCACACCATCGCAAATGCTGGCGAAAATACCATCTTTCCCCTCAAGTGAAAGGCGCTGGCTGAAATCTCCCTCAGCACAAGCTGCAACAACTTTCGATATTTCCTCAGCTGCTTTTTGTTCCTGATCAATTTTGGCAGCCCTTTCATGGTCTAGCAATAACGCCCTTTCCCTCTCTTTTTCAGCTTGAGAGATTTCGGTTTTACGTTGACGTTCTCGTTCAGCTTGTTCAGATATTTGCATTTCCTTTTCTTTTTCATTGGCCGCTAGAATACTGTCCCGCAGCATTCCCAATGCATCAGTTATTTGACCAAATTCATTTTTTGTTCTGTCAGGTAATTCGACCATTAAATTTCCCGATGCCATTTCTTTTGCGGTAGAAACCACATT
>DOHJ01000222.1:1692-7627 GCA_003535335.1 Paracoccaceae bacterium
AATGCAAAAAGAACCAGAACGACAACCATGTTTCTGGTAAATATTGCATTGTTCTTTTTACTTGCAATCAAAGAAAGAAGGTCTGAACCCAAAATTTCCTCTAAACCCTTTAATTTATTGATTCTAATCGTTTGCGCATTGAAAAAATCTGCACCAGAAACCCCGCTCAAATCTCCGTTAACACCAGCGTCTAATGCCACCTTGCGCATGGCCAGTACATCGCGACCAGATTTGGATTCAAGAATAGATTTGTATTCTGATACTTGTGCCCTGGCAGCTGTACTTAAAAACTTTTGTATGTATGTTTCCTGCGTTTTAATTAAGTTCCTGAATTCGTTGAGTTCAGTCTTATCAAATGAACCTTTTGCAAAAGATGAGGAACCTATTGCCCGCTCAATCCCGGCGACTTCTTTGCCCATTAAAAAATTACCAAAACCCATAATAGCTGTCGTAACTTCAGGTATATTACTATAATTTACTGCAATCTGGACTAGCTGCAACATTTTAGAATTCAAATCTGTGTAGTAAGATATAGCAGCTTGCGGACTGATTTCTTGAGAATCTACCAGCAGACGTATATTCTCCATTTTAGCCATCTTTTCGGATAAATCGTCCGATAAAATCTGTAGTCGGGTGTCAATTACTGAGAAATCAGTCGTTGTCAGATATGTTTCTAGAAGTTTAAATTTTTCATCGGTATGCAACCTTTGCTTTTTCAACTCATTACCAAATTTTTTGCCACCCGACTTCAAGAATATTGCGGTTCCACCACGCTCTTTTTGCTGTTCATGGACTAAATCACTAAACATCGATATCGACTCCACCCGGAGCTGCAACCTGTCTATAGAGGAAACGACGTTTATTTTTTCTACCGTTACAACAACGGCCAATATCATTGCCATCACCAACGGTATAGCAGCCGTAAGTACAACAATATTCGAAGCTTTAATATTTTTTAACTGGTTGTTCAGATTCATTTTGGCACCTTATGAAATAGTTGCCTTTATATCTAACAATGCTTTCTGACTAACTGGTAAACACGGCTAGTATTTTTTTAGTATCAGTGTTTTTTCCCGCAACCACGCCATAAAACCACGTGGGTTATTAGACCATTCCAGCATTTCATTTGTCTGAATCGGATCGCCCACAATTGGTGCCTGAGGTTTTTTTAAAGAATACACAACTTCATGCAGTAATAGGCCCTGTCTAAGGGTAGCCGAAATCCGGTTGGCTATCTGGTAGGCACGCGAATTTTGCCCGGGGAAAAAAATAGGGACAACAGTCGCGCCTGAACGTTGTATCATCTTGGCAGTAAAAGGGTTCCATTCTGCATCAACTGCCGGCCCGAACATTGTCTTACTACTGGCGACAACACCGGCTGGAAACAGTACAATCACACCACCATCTTGCAAATGTTCCATGGCATTTTTGCGCATATTTATATTTGAACGTTGTGAATTTTCCTCATGGTGAAACGCAACTGGAAGCATGTATTTTTCAATTTCCGGAATACCCGTTAACAAGCTACGGGTCAGGATTTTATAATCATCACGCACGCGCCCTATTAGCTCGGCCAATATAAGCCCGTCAACCAAACCATGCGGGTGATTTGCAACGATTATCACAGGGCCTTTCGCCGGTATTTTCGAAATCTGGTCGGCCGGTGTTTGAATTTCAATTTGCATCAGTTGCAGTGCGCGTGTGAAGAATTCTTGCCCCTTGACCACACCTTCCTGCTCAAATTTTCGGATCAGGCGAAGCAAAGTGACTTTCCCTGTTAACCACTCCAGCTTGCGGATAAAAAATACTTTGAATGGATTGGTAAAGGTATTGGCATAAGACAAATCTCTCTGCTTATACGGCAAATGGTCAGGGTCAGGCGCTGACGTATTTTTATCTGATCGAGTTACCAATGCATATCCAGTCTAGCCAGTGTGCCAAAGCGCCACTTAAAATTTTTCCCCGAAACGATCAGCAATCAAAGTTTCCAATGCGACTGCCAGCTTTTCAGCCTCGGGACCACTCGTTTCAACTTCAATAGAGGTTCCTTTGGAGGCTGCCAACATTAAAAGTCCCATAATGGAATCGCCCGAGGCACTAAGGCCGTCTTTTGACACTTCGGCACTTGCATCATGTGCTTCAACAGTTTCAACCAACTTGGCTGACGCCCGCGCATGCAAGCCCTTTTCATTGATAATTTTCAATGTCATTTTATTGCTCATCTAAGGATATCCACCTGTTTTATTCGTAACAATCTATATATTTTCGACCTGCTTTGAGTGACGCCGATACAGCATTAGCAATTGGTAAATGCCGCGACTTTACCAGCTTAACCAACATAGGTAGATTGGCACCATAAAGGATTTTGCGGTTTTTTTTGCAGCATACGCCAAGCGAAAGATTTGAAGGGGAGCCGCCAAACATATCTGTAACAACAACCACACCGTCACCTTTATCAACGGCATCTACAGCTGCATGTATATCAGCCTCTTTACCTGAGCGGTTGCATTCATTTTCAATTTCAATTGTGCGAATATTTTTTTGTTTCCCAACCACGTGCTCAACAGCGGCCAGATATTCCTTTGCCAAGCCGCAATGTGCAACAATCACAATCCCGATCACGCTTTATCACCCCGCTTCTGTGTTGACTCAAGTAAAGCCCGCCGTTCCATTTCCCTGTGCCGAATAGACACCTGCCATTTCTTTTCTACAAGAGCATTTACCAGTTTTTCCGCGACGGCAACTGATCTATGTTGGCCGCCTGTGCAACCAAACCCGATAGACAAGTGCGCTTTACCCTCATCGATATAGGCCGGTAGCAGCATTTCCATGAGATCGACAACCTTATTGAAAAAAGAAGAAAACCGCGCATCGGTTGCAATATACTTGGCAACTTCAATGTTTCGGCCATCCAAATTACGCAAGCTTTCTTCCCAATAGGGATTTTTTAAAAATCTGCAATCAAAAATCATATCGACCCCACGCGGGATACCACGTTTATAGGAAAACGAATGCACCGATACAGCAAGGCGTTGACCAGCGTCAGGCGCGTACCAGTGTTCTATTTCGGCGCACAATTCATGCGGGGATAAATTTGATGTATCAATTAAAACATCTGCGCGGGCCTGGATGGGGACCAATAAATCAATTTCCCGACGTATGCCTTGAACCGGTGTTTCTGCCGGGGCCAGCGGGTGTCGGCGGCGTGTTTCGGAATAACGCCTTGCTAAGATATCCAGATTGCAATCCAGATATAACAGTTCCGCTTTAACATCGTCCATTTGTGATAACATATCGATTGTTTCAAGCAGGGCTGTTGTGCTGAAATCACGATTCCGCACATCAAGACCAAGCGCCAAGGGTCGATCTATCGGCGATCCGGCAAGCAAGCGCGGCAACAAAGACAATGGCAAATTATCGATTGCTTCATAGCCAACATCCTCCAGCACTTTAATCGAAGTACTTCGCCCGGCCCCTGATGGACCAGTCACCAAAACAACGCGCTGAGCGGTTTTAGAAATTGTTTTGTTTAAAGCATCATTCATTTACGCACCCCTTCCACCTTTAATAAACTGGAGAATCGCTGCTGGAAAATGCGCCGCATCCACCTTGCAAAGCAAGGGGATTGATTGGCCAAGCAAACTGAATTCTTGCTTTTGTGGCAACCGATCCTGCTCTTTACGGCCGAGATCAACAATAAGTTGTATGCTTGCTTCTTTAAGCGCGCTTGCCATCAAAATGCCGACTCCGCGCGCCTCTATCATTCCCTTTATTGCAGCAGGTGAAGATGCCAGAATTCCTGCGTTAACCGCGTGAACTTTTGTTTTATCATCCGCAACCAATTCAGCACCCATTGCCATCAGCTGTAACGCCAGCGATGATTTTCCAGAACCTGACGGGCCCAGTATCAGGATACCTTTTCCATCAAAGGCAACACAAGATGCATGAACTATTAGCGAAGCTGCATCAATATCCGCCGCGCCGAGTGAACCAGAGGCCCGGGCATCGGTCATAACGCTATTTTATATTGGTAAGCCAACAACAAATCGTGCACCCAATGGTTCCGAGGTAATATCAGCATCTGTAGGCCGGATATTTTCAGCCCAGATAACGCCGTCATGCGCCTCGATAATTTGCTTGGAAATTGCTAGTCCCAGCCCTGAATTGTTACCAAAGTGCCCTTCTGGTCGTTCAGAGTAAAACCTGTTAAAAATCTTGTGCAGCGCCTGCTCTGGGATGCCTGACCCTGTATCCTCAACCACAACCAAAACCCTGTTTTCGCGCCTGCGCGCCCAAATCCGGATTGCATCGCCCTCTTCGCAAAACGAAATGGCATTGGTGATCAGGTTGACAAAAACTTGTGCCAAGCGCTGTTCAAGGCCGGTGATAATAATTGGTTGTGATGGCAGATCCGAGATAAAATCAACGCCTTTGGCCTTTGCTTCCTGGGCCAAATAATCGTTGATATTACCTATTGTTTTCAGCAAATCAAAGCTTAATTGCTCTTCTTTTACCAGCTCACTATCCAACCTTGAAGCGTTGGAAATGTCGCTAATCAATCGGTCAAGCCGACGAACATCATGCTCAACCACATCCAACAACGTGCTGCGCTGTTCTTCTTTTTTAACAATCCGCAACGTGCTGGCCGCCGATCGCAAAGAGGCCAGCGGGTTTTTTAGTTCATGGGCCACGTCGGCTGCAAATTGTTCGTTTGCATCAATCCGATCATAAAGTGCGGCGACCATGCCGCGCAATGCAACAGAAAGACGGCCAATTTCATCCGGTCGACCCGTAAGATCGGGGATACTAATTCGCGCCGAACCTGACTTGTTTGAGTCTTTATTTTTTTTACGCCCCAGTTCAGCGGCGGCGGCAAGATCAGAGAGCGGGTTTGCAATCGTTGATGCCAGCACAAGGCTTAGACCAATCGAAACCAGAATGGCGATTACAAACATTTGAAATACCAGTTCGCGCTCTCTGCGAACAAGTTGGTCGATTTCGCCCGCAGCACTTGTAATTGCAATCACACCTAATTGTTTGCCGTTCACAACAATAGCTGTGGCAACTGAAAAAACTGTCTCGCCATTTTCATCACGACCGGTTTTAATCTGAGTGTCACCAGCTAAAGCGTCGGCCACCAAGGACCGAGCCATTTCTTCGATATCCAGATCAGGTCGATCCCGAGCACTGGGGGCCAACAAACCGGATACGCTTTCCCAAACAGCATTCAGGAAATCGGTTATCAAGGTGCTATGATTTTCATCTTCTAGCCCAGGAACCAGGTTTTGGCTGCTACGGACAAGACCGCGCGTTTCACCTACCAAGGATTTTTCAGCATCATAAACAAACACATCTACACCAAGAGGCAAGTCCAGATTTTGCAGGATATCGTTAATTCCGCCATCGGCTGCCAATCTTACCTTCTCTGATGAAGACATAAGCGCCTCAAACACATTTGCAACCAGCTCGGCCTCGACAACAATAGCACGTTGACGTTGACTAACCAGACTATCGCGGGACGGATTTAGATATAACACACCGGCAACTAATATAACCAGAGCCAGCAAATTGAAGGTAATGATTTTCCGCGCAAGAGGTGAACGGTTTAGCGAAATAAACTCACCCCGGTTTCGCCCACGCGCACGTTTTCCCTTTGCCCCGGCCTGACTGGGGTCATTCCAATCTTCACCAAGCACAACTTCAGCATTTTTTAGTGGTTTTGCTTTATGCAAACCTACCCCCGATACGAGTCTCATTCCTCGTTGTATCTGTAACCAATACCATAAAGGGTCTCAATTGCCGAAAATTCGTTATCTGCAGTGCGCATTTTTTTACGCAAGCGTTTAATGTGGCTATCAATTGTGCGGTCATCCACATAAATCTGATCATCATAGGCCACATCCATTAACTGATCACGGCTTTTAACAAATCCGGG
>DOHJ01000222.1:8031-10862 GCA_003535335.1 Paracoccaceae bacterium
CCGAATGTCGCAATGGATCCATACGCAGCTGACCGCGTTCAATAACTTTAGTCTCTTCGGTGTCACCAACTTCGTCAGTTTCGATTGCCTCCTGCCGCCGTAAAAGCGCGCGGATTCTTTCGACCAGCAAACGTTGGGAAAATGGTTTTTTTACATAATCATCCGCACCCATCCGCAATCCAAGAACTTCATCTATTTCATCGTCTTTCGACGTCAGAAAAATTATTGGCATCTTGGTTTTCAGGCGCAAGCGCTGCAACAATTCCATACCGTCCATCCGAGGCATTTTAATATCCAGCACGGCCATATCCGGCAGGGTTTTGTTAAACGCATCCAAAGCGGCCTGCCCGTCGTTATATGCCTGGACTTCAAATCCTTCAGCCTCAAGCGTCATTGATACAGACGTCAGAATATTTCTGTCGTCGTCCACCAGTGCAATTTTTGACATTGGTATTTCCTTATACTGCTCAGTTATATTATTTTTTGGGTATATTCCTGTTTACACGCCTTTAAATCAACACCAATCTTCGAATCACTTGACTATTTGACCTACATTTCAACTGAAAACATGTAAGCAATGGCTAATATGTCTCACATTATCGCAGTAATTTTGAATCATACCCCTTTTGGTTGCGCTAACTGTCTCAAATGGTTGCGCTAACTCTAGTGGATAGCCCTATTTTTTTTCGAACCTCCATGTAACAATCTTGTAATCGACCAACGGCTGAGCGGCGCAGCACAGCCATTGCTTCGAAATTAAAAATATGAAGCCGGAAACGGCAGCGACAGGAGCTTTTATATGACTAACGGACGGGTAAACCCCGCCAAACGGCTGGATGATCAGGGCATCACCGGCCTAGGCAACGTATTTTATAACTATCTAGAAGCCGACTTGATGGAGCAGGCCATCTTGCGAAAAGAAGGTCGCATAGGCAAAGGCGGTGCATTTTTAGTCAGCACCGGCCAGTATACCGGACGCTCCCCCAAGGATAAATTTGTGGTCCGCAGTGCAGCTGTCGAGGACAATATTTGGTGGGAAAACAATCAGCCAATGTCGCAGGCTGCGTTTGATCTGTTGCATGCCGACATGCTGGAACACATGAAGGGGCGCGATTATTTCGTGCAAGATCTGGTTGGTGGTGCGGATAAAGGAAATCATCTGGATGTGCGCATTATCACCGAATTTGCGTGGCACAGCCTGTTTGCCCGCACCATGTTCCGCCGCCCTGATCGTGCAGAACTTAATAGTTTCGAACCGGAATTCACCGTCATAAACTGCCCCAGCTTCAAAGCAGACCCCGAGCGCCACAGTTGCCGAACGGAAACTGTTATTGCCCTGAATTTCGAAGAAAAACTAATCTTAATCGGCAATACCGAATACGCGGGCGAAATTAAAAAATCCATCTTTTCAACCCTGAACTACATCCTGCCCGGTCGCGGCATCATGCCAATGCATTGTTCGGCCAACCACGCCATTGATAATCCGGCTGATACGGCTGTTTTCTTTGGCTTGTCGGGGACCGGCAAAACCACGCTTTCCGCCGATCCGTCACGCACCCTGATTGGCGATGACGAACATGGCTGGTCAGATAACGGCAGCTTTAATTTTGAAGGGGGCTGTTATGCCAAAACCATCAACCTTTCAAAAGAGGCTGAACCGGAAATTTACGCAACAACCTCCAAATTCGCGACCATCATTGAAAATATGGTTTACGATGAAGAAACCCGCGAGCTGGATTTTGAGGACGACAGCCTGACCGCAAACATGCGCTGTGCTTATCCGTTGCATTACATTTCAAATGCTTCAAAAACCGCGCTGGGGGGGCATCCTAAAAACATCATCATGCTCACCTGTGATGCGTTCGGGGTCTTGCCGCCAATTGCCCGTTTGACACCAGCACAGGCGATGTATCATTTTTTGTCCGGCTTTACCTCAAAGGTCGCCGGCACCGAACGCGGTGTTACCGAACCCGAGCCGACATTTTCAACCTGTTTTGGCGCACCATTCATGCCACGTCGCCCCGAAGTATACGGCAACTTGCTGCGTGAAAAAATTGCTGTGCATGGATCAACCTGCTGGCTGGTAAACACGGGCTGGACGGGTGGTGCATATGGCACCGGAAAACGCATGCCTATCAAAGCAACACGCGGATTGCTGACGGCAGCGCTTGACGGCTCACTCAGTGATGGAGAATTTCGCAAAGACCCCAGCTTTGGTTTTGATGTGCCGATTTTCGTGAACAACGTGGACAGCACGCTGCTTGACCCACGTGGCACATGGGCTGATCCTGCGGCTTATGATGCACAGGCACAGAAGTTGGTAAAAATGTTTTCAAATAACTTTGAGCAATACCAGACCTATATAGATGATGACGTAAAAGCTGTTGCTATTGGGTGATTTTATTTGCGGCGGCAACAATGAAGTGCATGATAGTCGCATTCAAACTGTTTTCGCCGCAACTACAAATAAGGACACACCATGGCCAAAGCGCTACTTATCATCGACGTACAAAATGATTTCTGCCCCGGTGGTGCGCTAGCGGTGCCTGAAGGGGATCAAATTATCCCACAAATAAACGAATTAATGACAGAATTTGACACGATAATCCTAACCCAAGACTGGCACCCGACTGCTCATTCATCTTTTGCCAGCAGTCATTTAGGTAAGAACCCTTTTGAAATGCTAACAATGCCCTATGGGCCTCAAGTGCTATGGCCGGATCATTGCGTTCAAGGCACCAAGGGGGCCGAATTTCACTGCGACCTGCAAACCGATCAGGCCGCTATGATTATCCGCAAAGGTACAAACCCGGCCATCGACAGCTATTCTG
>DOHJ01000228.1 GCA_003535335.1 Paracoccaceae bacterium
CATCCAGCGTGGTGGCCCCAACGCAATGCAATTTGCTCCGCGCCAGTGCCGGATTTAACAGGTTCGAGGCATCCATCGCCCCCTCGCCTTTGCCGGCCCCGATCAAGGTGTGCATTTCATCGATAAACAGCACAATTTCGCCAGCCGCTTCGGTGACTTCATTCAGCACAGCCTTTAGCCGCTCTTCAAACTCGCCGCGGTATTTGGCACCCGCAATCAACGCGCCCATATCCAGCGACATCAGTTTTTTATTCTGCAGGCTTTCGGGCACATCCCCGTTGATAATACGCAAGGCCAAACCTTCGGCAATCGCGGTTTTACCCACGCCCGGCTCGCCAATCAGCACCGGATTGTTTTTGGTGCGCCGACTTAAAACCTGCATGGTTCGGCGGATTTCTTCATCGCGGCCAATAATCGGGTCAATCTTGCCCGCCGCCGCCGCCTCGGTCAGATCATGCGCATATTTTTTCAACGCATCATAACCCTCTTCGGCACTGGCCGTGTCGGCCGTGCGCCCTTTGCGAATATCGTTGATGGCCTCGTTCAGTTTCTGGGCCGAAACATTGCCCGCTTCCAATGCGTCCTTGGCCTTGGATTTCACCATGACCAGCGCCATTAAAATGCGTTCAACCGGCACAAAGCTGTCACCGGCTTTCTTGGCAAGCTTTTCAGCCTCGGCCAACACCTTGCCGGTTTGCTGATCCATGTATGTCTGGCCACCATCGCCAGTGACCTTGGGCATTTTAGCCATGGCAAGATCAAGCGCCGCAACCACATGCGCGGCGTTACCACCGGCAGCATTGATCAGGTTGCTGGCCAACCCCTGATCATCATCCATCATTGCTTTTAATAAATGTTCCGGCGACAGGCGCTGATGATCTTCGCGCATCGCGATGGTCTGGGCCGCTTGTATAAATCCGCGCGACCGTTCGGTGAATTTTTCCATATCCATCCATATTCTCCTTTTTAAAGCGTCCCTAAATTAACCGCCCGAATTCGGCACGGCCTAGACAGGACCTCACTAGGATATGTGGCCATTCACACCGCCTGCTTCAAGATGCTTTTTACGAAAATTTTAGCGTTCTACCTATCTAAAAAAGCAGGTTTTTGTGGTATGGTAAAATGCATAGATATGTTCGGAAATGTAGCAGTGAATGAGTCGCAACAATGAACATGGCAAACGCAAAAGTACACGGCATCCGCCCCGATCCAAAAGGGCGCGCAATGCTGGGCAATGTTTCATTTTACCTCGGGGCAAGCCAAAGCACTGAACGGATTGTTGCAAATTATGAATGCTCTTGCCCAATTCCGACAGCGGCCACATCAGCAGAGCGGATCTCGCAAATCAAAACAGGCCTGAAAAACGACGCCTTGCAACAGATACGACGCTTGCGGGCAGGCAAAAAAAACAAGCTCAATCTGTTGCTGGTTCCCGCCGCCAATAAATCGGCCGCCTAAGGCTGCTTGACAGTTGCCCATTTGCACGACACCTAGGGCGCAAATCCATTCGCAAGGAAATGTTTGATGACAAACGCCAAAGACCGCCTGATCGTAGCCTTGGATCTGCCCGATGCCCTGTCCGGCCTTAAACTTGTCGACCAAATCGGCGACGATGTTTCCTTTTACAAAATCGGTCTGGGGATGCTGACCGGCGGTGGGCTGGCCTTGGCGCGCGAACTGAAAGACGAGCGCGGAAAACGTATATTTCTGGACATGAAACTGTTTGATATCGGCGCAACGGTTGAATCAGCGGTGCGCGGCCTTGCCCAGTTCGATCTGGATTTTTTAACCGTGCATGGTGATCCGCACGTGGTGCGTGCGGCCAAAGAGGGCGTTGGCGCCAAAGATATGAAAATCCTTGCCGTCACCATCCTGACCTCGCTTGATCGCGCCGATCTGGATCAATGCTGCATTAAATCCGGTGAGCTGCAAAATCTGGTGCTGGAACGCGCCGCAAATGCACTGGCCGCCGGTGCCGATGGCGTTATCGCCTCCCCGCAAGAAGCCGCCCTGATCCGCGCCCTGCCACAAGCGGCGGGCAAACTGATCGTCACCCCCGGTGTGCGTCCGGCGGGTGCTGCACTGGGCGATCAGAAACGGGTGGCAACACCTGCACAGGCGATTTCGGATGGCGCAGATCACATCGTGGTTGGCCGTCCGATATGGCAGGCCCAAAATCCACAATCGGCGGCGAAAATAATTCAGGCCGAACTGGCCAAAATCTAGCAGATTTATAAAACCGTCAGATATATTCGACTTTTCCGTAGCGACATCCGCCCTATGGATCAATATTTGTGTTCAGGCTATGCTTTGAATATCAGTTTGGCTTTGTCCAGCGATGCTCGATATTCACCAGATTTGTTTCATCCTCGATTTCCCGAGGCACTTCGACGAGCCCCTCCCGCGCATAGAAATTTAGCGCATGTTTGTTCTCTTCATACGCCCATACGGTTATCCAGTCGCGGTTCTCTTTTGCCATGTCTAGCAAACGCTTGCCGATGCCTGCACTCCGCGCCTCGATTGCCACATAGAGTGCGCCAATATTGTCGTCACCACG
>DOHJ01000185.1:0-347 GCA_003535335.1 Paracoccaceae bacterium
AATCGATCATCAATCTACTTAAATGAACAACTCTCCAATAAGTAGACGGAGCCAGCCATGTTTAACGCCGCAATGAATTTTAATCTTGGAGAAGATGTTAACGCGCTACGTGATATGGTGCATCGATGGGCGCAAGAACGAATTAAACCGATCGCAGCCCACGTGGATCAAACCAACGAATTTCCGCAAGAATTGTGGCGCGAAATGGGCGATCTGGGCTTGTTGGGCGTTACCACCGGCGAGGAATATGGCGGCGCAAATATGTCCTATCTGGCCCATGTGATCGTGGTCGAGGAAATCGCGCGGGCGTCCGCCAGCATTAGCCTGTCTTACGGGGCGCATTCCAA
>DOHJ01000185.1:699-2309 GCA_003535335.1 Paracoccaceae bacterium
CAGATCAAGCGCAACGGCAATCAGGCGCAGAAACAAAAATACCTGCCCAAACTGATTTCCGGCGAACACGTGGGGGCGCTGGCGATGTCCGAGTCCGGCGCGGGTTCCGATGTGGTTTCGATGCAACTGCGGGCCGAAAAAAAGACGGATCACTATCTGCTGAACGGCACTAAATTCTGGATTACCAACGCGCCCGAGGCCAGCATCATTGTGGTTTACGCCAAAACCGATCCGGGTGCCGGGGCCAAGGGCATCACTACCTTTATTCTTGAAACAAATACCGACGGATTTTCCACCAGCGCGCATTTTGACAAACTGGGCATGCGCGGTTCCAACACCGCCGAGCTGATTTTTGAGAATGTAAAAATCCCGTTTGAAAACGTGCTGGGCGAAGAAGGCAAGGGCGTGCAGGTTTTGATGAGCGGCCTTGATTATGAGCGCGTGGTGCTGTCGGGCATCGGCACCGGCATCATGGCGGCCTGCATGGATGAGGTCATGCCCTACGTGGCCGAGCGCAAACAATTTGGCAAACCGATCGGGGAATTTCAGCTGATGCAGGCTAAAATTGCCGATATGTACACGGCAATGAATTCGGCGCGCGCCTATACTTACGAGGTGGCCAAGGCCTGTGATCGCGGCGAGGTCACTCGCCAAGATGCGGCTGCTTGCGTTTTATATGCCAGTGAACAGGCCATGGTGCAGGCGCATCAGGCCGTGCAGGCGATGGGTGGCACAGGCTACATGAACGAAAGCACGGTTTCACGGTTGATGCGTGACGCCAAGCTGATGGAAATCGGCGCGGGTACTAGCGAAATCCGCCGGATGCTGATTGGGCGCGAATTGATGGGGGCGATGGGATGAAGTTGACATCGGCGGCCATTCCCAGCTCCGAGGCATTTCAGGGCAATCGCCAAAATCATCTGGAAGCGTTGCAGGTTATTTCAGATGTTGCCGCATCGGCAGCGGCTGGCGGTGGCGAGCGCTCGCGCAAGCGGCATTTGTCACGGGGCAAGATGCTGCCGCGTGAACGGGTGGCGAACTTGCTCGATGCCGGCAGTCCGTTTCTGGAGATCGGTGCAACGGCGGCGTATGGTCTTTATGACGGGGCCGCGCCCTGTGCCGGTGTCATTGCCGGTATCGGTCAGGTGCATGGTCAGGATGTGATGGTTGTTTGCAATGACGCCACGGTTAAGGGCGGCACCTATTACCCGATGACGGTGAAAAAGCATCTGCGGGCGCAAGAAATAGCCGAAGAATGCCATTTGCCCTGTGTTTATCTGGTCGATAGCGGTGGGGCCAACCTGCCCAATCAGGACGAGGTTTTCCCCGATCGCGATCATTTCGGCCGGATTTTTTACAATCAGGCCCGGATGTCGGCCAAGGGCATTGCCCAGATCGCTGTGGTGATGGGCAGCTGCACGGCAGGCGGAGCTTATGTGCCGGCCATGTCGGATGTGTCGATCATTGTCAAAGAGCAGGGCACGATTTTTCTGGCTGGGCCACCTTTGGTTAAGGCCGCCACTGGCGAGGTGGTTTCGGTTGAGGATCTGGGCGGCGGCGATGTGCATACGCGGCTGTCTGGCGTGGCTGATTACCTGGCCGATAATGAC
>DOHJ01000185.1:2680-12265 GCA_003535335.1 Paracoccaceae bacterium
GTGTGGCCAATCCTGACTTGCAGATGAAGCCGGCCGAGGAACCGGCCTATGATCCAGAGGAATTATTGGGGGTGGTGCCGGCGGATTTGCGCACGCCTTATGATATTCGCGAGGTGATTGCGCGGCTGGTGGATGGCAGCCGGTTTGATGAATTCAAGGCGCGGTTTGGCGAAACCTTGGTGACGGGGTTTGCCCATCTTAAGGGGATTCCGGTTGGAATTCTTGCCAATAACGGTGTGTTGTTTTCCGAAGCGGCGCAAAAAGGTGCGCATTTTGTCGAACTGTGCAGCCAGCGCAAAATCCCGATTGTTTTTTTGCAAAACATCACCGGATTTATGGTCGGGCGGAAATATGAAAACGAGGGCATTGCCCGTCACGGCGCTAAACTGGTGACGGCAGTGGCCACAACCAATGTTCCCAAGGTGACAATTGTTGTGGGCGGCAGTTTTGGCGCGGGGAATTACGGCATGGCCGGTCGGGCCTATCAGCCGCGGTTTATGTGGAGCTGGCCTAACAGCCGCATTTCGGTGATGGGGGGCGAGCAGGCGGCCGGTGTTCTGGCCACGGTGAAACGCGACGCGATCGAGCGCGGTGGCGGGGAGTGGTCGGATCAAGAAGAGGCCGATTTCAAGCAGCCGACAATCGATATGTTCGAGGAGCAATCACACCCGCTTTATGCCTCCGCGCGGCTTTGGGATGACGGGGTGATTGATCCGCGCAAGACACGTGATGTGTTGTTTTTAAGTTTGAAGGCCGCGGTGAATGCGCCGATTGAGGATACGCGTTTTGGGCTGTTCAGGATGTGATTCTCAAGCTTGAATGAGGCCCTTCGGGCCGCTTTGTATCTCGCGCTTGCGCGCTCGGGATTGCCTGCGGCGCGGATATTTGAAGAACAATAATGATGGGATGATCGAGAAATGTTTAGCAAAATCCTGATTGCAAACCGCGGCGAGATTGCCTGCCGTGTTATGGAAACTGCCAGCTGGATGGGTGTTGCGACTGTGGCGGTTTATTCCGATGCGGATGCCGGTGCCAAACATGTGGCGATGGCCGATGAGGCCGTGCATATTGGCGGATCGGCCCCTGCCGACAGTTATTTACGCGGCGATGTGATCATTGCCGCCGCGCTGGATTCCGGTGCCAAAGCTATTCATCCGGGGTACGGTTTTTTGTCGGAAAACCCTGATTTTGTTGAACAATGTCAGGCGGCGGGGCTGGTATTTATCGGTCCTTCCGTGTCTGCTATTCGGGCCATGGGTCTGAAAGATGCGGCCAAGGTTTTGATGCAAAAAGCCGGTGTGCCTGTGGTGCCCGGATACCTTGGGGATAATCAAAACCCTGCGCATCTGGCCGCCGAGGCTGGCAAAATTGGCTATCCGGTGTTGATCAAGGCGGTGGCCGGTGGCGGTGGCAAGGGGATGCGACTGGTGCAGGATCCTGTGGATTTTGACGCCGCATTACGGGCCGCCAAAAGCGAAGCGCTTAACGGTTTTGGCAATGATCATGTTTTGATCGAAAAATACATCCAGCAGCCGCGCCACATCGAGGTGCAGGTGTTTGGCGATGGCCGGTCCGCCGTGCATTTGTTCGAGCGCGATTGTTCCTTGCAGCGGCGCCACCAAAAAGTGATCGAGGAAGCGCCGGCACCGGGTATGACGGATGATTTGCGCGCCGCCATGGGCGCGGCTGCGGTGAAAGCGGCCGAGGCGATCGGCTATTGTGGTGCGGGGACCGTTGAATTTATTGTGGATGCTTCAAACGGTCTGTCTGTTGACGGTTTTTGGTTTATGGAAATGAACACGCGCCTGCAGGTTGAACATCCGGTGACGGAAATGATCACCGGCGAGGATCTGGTCGAATGGCAATTGCGGGTGGCATCGGGCGAGGCATTGCCGCGCTCGCAAGACGAGTTGCAGATTTACGGTCATGCCTTTGAGGCGCGGCTTTATGCCGAGGATGTTGGCGCAGGTTTTTTGCCGGCGACCGGAACCCTGACGCATCTGGAATTCCCTGATGAGGCGCGGGTTGATAGCGGTGTGCGCAGCGGTGATGTGATTTCGCCGTTTTATGACCCGATGATTGCCAAGCTGACGGTGCATGGTGATACGCGCGATCAGGCTTTGGCCAAATTGGCGCGGGTTTTGGCGCAGACCGAAGTGGCCGGATCGGTGACAAACCTAGCGTTTTTGCATGCACTTTCGGTGCATGACGGGTTTCGCGCCGGTAATGTGGATACTGATTTGATTGCACGTGATCTGGAGGATTTGGTCAAGGAACCTGTGGCAAGCGACGCAATTATTGCCTTGGCGGTTTTAGGGGCTGCCGATCTGGATCAGGGCCAGAAAAGCGGCTTTGTCCTGTGGCAACCGTTGCTGCAAACCGTGCAAATTCGACTGGGAGATCGCGAGATTTTGGCCAAGGTTGCCACGCTGGGTGCCGGGCGGTTTGAAGTGACGATTGATCAGGATACTCTTACGATTGAACGCGCAGATCACTGGCGGGTTGACGGGGTGTCGGTGGTGGCCAGTGTGGTTCGTTTGGGGGATGGCGTGAGTGTGTTTGCCGGGCATGGCTATCATTTTGAGATTGTCGATCCGTTGCAAAGTGTTGCCAGCCATGATGGTGACGGCAATTTGATTGAGGCACCGATGCCCGGATTGCTCAAGGCGGTTTTTGCCAAAGCGGGACAGCAGGTTTTGCAAGGTGACACGCTGGCAATTTTGGAAGCAATGAAGATGGAGCATGCATTATTGGCGGCGCGGGACGGGATCGTGGCCGAAGTTTTGGTTGAAGAAACGGATCAGGTTGAGGCTGGTGCCGCTTTGGTCCGGTTGGAGAAAATCGAGTCTGATTGAAATCTTGCAAGAAATACGAACGTCTTTGTTGACGTTCGTCGCCTGCGGCGCGAGGTGTTTATGGCAAGAAGAAAGCAAAGCCATGCCGATTATTTTGCATCATTGTGCGCAGATGCGTTCGATGCGCAGCCCTGTGGTAATGAAACTGGAAACGGTGCGGCAGGCGAAATGTTTTGGCGTGCTTGAGGATCAATTGCAGGGGCACGAATATTTGCTGGATGGCGGGTTTGGTGCTGTGGATATTTCGGTTGGTCAGGCGGTCTGTACGCCAAAGGTTTTAGCTGAATTGAACCATTTTCAGCTTTAAGCCGGTGGTATGAGCGGATTTCATTGCGAACTGCCTTCAAGGAATCATTGCCGCGGGCAGGATCGGCGTTACTCTATGATGAGGCATTTTATGAGGTATGGCATGACTGATACAGTTGAAATATTCGAAGTAGGCCCACGGGACGGGTTGCAAAACGAGGCGCGGGAAATTCCGGTGGCCGAAAAGATTGCGTTGGTTGATAAGCTATCGGAGGCCGGATTCAAGCATATCGAGGTCACATCTTTTGTTTCAGCCAAGCGTGTGCCGCAGATGGCGGATGCCGCGCGGGTGATGGCCGGTATTCAAAAGGTCGACGGGGTGGCTTATGCCGCGTTAACCCCGAATATGCAGGGCTATGAGGCGGCTATTTTGGCGCAGGTGGACGAGGTGGCGATATTTGCCTCGGCCTCGGAGGGCTTTAGTCAAAAGAACATAAATTGTTCGATTTCTGAAAGTTTCGAGCGTTTTGCGCCAATCCTGAAGGCCGCACGGCATGCGGATATTCCGGTGCGCGGGTATGTGTCTTGTGTCACTGATTGTCCTTACGAGGGGGCTGTTGCGCCGGATGCGGTGGCCAAGGTTGCGGCGGATTTGTTTGCGGCGGGTTGTTACGAGGTATCACTGGGCGACACTTTGGGCCATGGCACGCCCGATAGCGTGGCGCGGATGCTGCTGGCGGTGTTAAAAGAGGTGCCGGCGCACCGGTTGGCCGGGCATTTTCATAACACGAACGGCCATGCGCTGGAAAATATTGATGCATCTTTGGCCTTGGGCTTGCGGGTGTTTGATGCCTCAATCGGTGGGCTTGGCGGTTGTCCTTTTGCCCCGGGTTCCGCTGGAAATGTGGCGACCGAAGCGGTGCAGGAACATGTGACCGCGCTGGGGTATGAAACGGGTCTTTGCAGTGAAATACTGGCGCAAGCTGCTGAAATGGCAGAAAAAATGCGGGGCTAAGTATGGTTGATATCAGTATTGATGCGCGCGGGGTTGCCAATCTTACCCTGAACAACCCTGATAAGCACAATATTTTAACCCCTGACGCAATTGCCGGCCTGACGGATGCGGCCGCCACGCTGGGGGCTGACGGGGGCGTTAGGGTTGTGGTTTTAAGCGGCACCGGCAAAAGTTTTTGCGCCGGCGGTGATCTGGTCTGGATGCAAAAGGCAATGGCGGCCGATCATGACACGCGCAACGCCGAGGCGCGCAAACTGGCGACTATGCTGCAGGCCTTGAACACCATGCCAAAGCCGTTGATTGGCCGCATTCAGGGCCAAGCCTATGGCGGCGGTGTCGGATTGATATCTGTCTGCGATGTGGCAATCGGGGTAAAGGGCGCGCGTTTTGGTTTGACCGAAACCAAGCTGGGCGTGACACCCGCAACAATTTCACCCTACGTTATTGCCCGCATGACCGAGGCCAAGGCGCGGCGTGTGTTTATGTCATCGCGCCTGTTTGATGCGGATGAGGCTGTGGCGCTGAATTTGTTGGCAAAGGTGGTTGAAGCCGATCAGCTGGATGCGGCGATCGAGCTTGAAATTGCCGCCTATCTGAAATGCGCCCCCGGTGCGGTGGCCGACGCCAAGGTCTTGGCGCGGGCATTGGGGCCGGTGATTGATGATGCGGTGATTGACTTAACCGTCAAGGCGCTGGTGGATCGTTGGGAAAGTGACGAGATCAAAGAAGGGCTGGCAGCGTTTTTCGAAAAACGTGATGCTGACTGGATTGTTAAATAAAAACGCGACTGGCGCGACAGATAAAAGGCTAAACTGCACTTTTTCGACAATAATGAATGATATTGCTTGTTTATGGCATTCTTATTGTTGAAATTCGGATGTATGGGTAAAGATATAAAGCGCAACCAAAAGAAGCGATAACCGAATAACGCGGGTAGCCATAACCGTCGATTTTGTGCATAAAACTAAAATAAAGAAACTGGAGACTGTAAAATGAGTAACAAAAACGAAGGTGGCATTGGCTGCTCGGTGCTGTGTTGGATTATTGGTGTGTTGCTGGGGATTGCAACATATCTGGTTATGTCCGGCCGTTTTGGAATGGGTGCGATAATTGCGCTGGTGCTGGCTGTGGTTGTGGCTTTGCTTGTCGGGGCGCTGTTGCGCACGTTGTTTTGCAATGGAAGCGATGATGTAGATAAACATCCAGCACGCAAGGAGCATGACATTGCCGTATCACCGCAATCTGTTCTTGGCGTTGATAGCAGTGGTGCGATGGCTCCTCCGGTGCCGAAAACTGCCCCAGAAGCGACAAGCGCCGAGAGCGTGGCCAAGGTTTCAAAACCAACAAGCAAGCCATCCAGTCCGGTGAAAAAAACAGAACCAAAAGCTGCAAAAAAACCCAAAACCAAAGAAACAGCCAAGCCAAAAGCGGCCGCCAAGACGGCTAAAAAGCCTGTGGCCAAAGATGGTAAGCCCGAGATGTTGACCAGCGCGCGTGATGGCGGTGCAGATGATTTGAAACAAATCAAAGGCGTCGGGCCAAAACTGGAAGCAATGTTGAATAAAATGGGATTTTACCATTTTGATCAGCTCGCCGGATGGCGCGCCAAAGAGGTGAAATGGGTTGATGAAAATTTAGAGGGTTTCAAGGGCCGTGTTTCGCGTGATGAATGGGTGAAACAAGCTAAAATCCTTGCCAAAGGTGGTGCGACCGAATTTTCGAAAAAGGTCAAAAAAGGCGGCGTTTATGCCAAGAAGAAGACATAAAGCAAAGGCGTTTAAGACATGACATCAAGCCCCGATTTAGAACTATTACTGAGGCAAAAAAAACGTGCTGTGGCTGTGGTCATCACGTTTGCGCTGGCATTGTGGCTCGGGGCTTGGTGGGTGCGTGGACAATTTGGCGTAACACCGATTTTCACCACAATGCTGAATCTGATTACACTGGCCGCATTTTTCTGGAGCATGATTGCCAGCTACCAAATCCTGCGTATTCGGCGCCAAATCAGGGCCGAGGCCAAACCCGAAGCTCAAACATCAAAAACGGATTAAATGCTGGAAAACAAAGCGGATTTATGCCGTAGTGGCGGATTAATGCGGGGTTGTTATTGCATAACAACTGCTCAAAGTCCTATTTGTTTTGCAACAAAAGGAGACTACCGATGTTTTTTATCCGAAACACATTATTTTTAACGGTTGGGGCAATGCTGACATTGATGGCAATGACAGCTATGGCGCAATCTAAAACTCCGCTGGCGCAAGAATATCACATTAATTACTCGCTGATGTCGGCCAAGGCCGCAGACCTCATTCGCAAAACCTGCCCGTCCATTTCGGCGCGGATGTTTGTGGCTTTGGGTAAGGCGCGCGCGTTAAAATCCTATGCGCTGAACAAAGGTTATAGCGAACCCGAAGTCAGGGTCTTTTTGAAAAATCCAAAAGAAAAAGCCCGTGTCAAAGCAATGGCAGCAAATTATTTAAAACAGCAAGGTGCTGTCACGGGTGATGTGCAAAGCTATTGTCGTGTCGGACGCGCGGAGATCTCCAAAAAAACGCTTGTTGGACAAATGTTACGGGCGCATTAGAAAAATTACATATCGGTAAATGGTCATTTTAACTTGGCCATTTCCATTTCCTGCGCCAGTGCAGTACAGGTTGAACAGGCGGAAAATAGACGAAGCGGCCGATGTAATCAGGATGGTATCATAATTATGGTTTTGAATTTTGAAAATAAACGCTCAATTGGCCTGTTTTTTTTTGCAGGACTGCTGGCCGCTTGTGTGCCGGTTGAGCCAAAAACCCAAGAACCAGTCGTATTTGCCCCGCAATATCTGGGTATAAAAACCCGGCTGCTGGATGGGGATTTGGTGAATTTCTTTGTTGCCATGCGCGGCGCGCGCGGGACCGAGGATGTTGGCCGGTATGCTGAATGTGCTGCGGCCCAGTATGCCTTGATCCGCGGCTATGGTTTTGCCCGGCACGTGCGCACCACGGTTGATGAAAAAGGCGGACTTTGGAGCGGGGATGCCGTTTACACGATCTCGGCCAGCCTGCCGCAAGGGTTTAAAACAATTGACGCGGCTGTTACGGTATCAAGCTGTGTTGAAAGCAACATACCCAGAGTGTGATTTCTTTAAAGGTTGTTCAACCTGACGGGGATATTGCAAAGCCGTGACTGTTTTTTGAAAACCCGTCATTAACCGCAACCTTGAAGCAGATGCGCCTTGTCGTTAAAGGGAAGGGACATTTGGAGTGGAAGCAACAATGACTGTCGCAGATTTCGCATTTTACATCATTGCCGTAAGCACGGTGACTGGCGGGGTGTTTACGGTGGTTTCGAAAGACCCTGTACAATCGGTGATCTGGCTGGTTTTGACATTTTCATCGGCCGCCGGTTTATTTATCTTGCTGGGGGCTGAATTTGTCGCGGTTCTTATGATTGTTGTTTATGTCGGTGCGGTGGCTGTCATGTTTATTGGTGTCGTCAGGATAATCGATGTGGATTTTAATCTGAGCAAGCACAAACCGCTAAAGCATTTCCGGCTGGCGCTGTTGATCGGGGTGATTTTGTTGTTTGAATTGGCGTTGGTGCTCGGGGTCTGGTATATGTCGCAGAACGCCGAAATTAGCGTTAGGCCGGAAATGAATGATGTGCAAAATAACAGTGCGCCGGGTTCGATTATCTATGATAATTATGCCTACCTGATTTATGCTTGCGGCTTGATTTTACTAGTGGCTGGCGTTGGATCTATTGTGTTGACACGTCGCCGCCACGCAGGCGGAAATCGTCAAAATGTGGCTGCACAAATGCACCGTGATCCGGCCGGAACAAAAGGCATAATCAACCTGAAGCAGGGCCAAGGGTTATGATAGGGATCGAACATTATCTGGTTGTTGGTGCAATCTTGTTTGTGTTGGGGATGTCCGGCATTTTTCTGCATCGTAAAAACCTGATTTTTATCCTGATGTCGTTTGAATTGATTCTGCTGGCAGTTATCATCAATCTGGTGGCATTTTCTACCTTTTGGAATGATTTGGCCGGTCAGGTGTTTGCCGTATTTGTACTAATTGTTGCGGCTGCCCAGACGGCGATTGGTTTGGTGATCCTTCTATGTTTCTTGCGAAAACCTGGTGTAATAAATGTTGATGATATCAATGTGATGAAAGGCTAGGCCGGTATGCTTCAGACGATATTATTTGCGCCATTGGTTGCTGCATTTATTGCCGGTTTTGCTTGGCGGATCATTGGTGGAAAAGCCGCGCAGGTCTTGGCCGCCGGGCTGCTGTTTCTGGCGGCAATCCTTAGCTGGCTGGTGTTTTTAACCTTTGACGGGCAATTGCAGCAGATACACATCCTGCGTTTTATCGAAAGCGCCACTTTGTCGACTGACTGGGGCGTTCGACTGGATCGTTTGAGCGCCATCATGCTGGTGCTGGTCACAACCGTTTCCAGCCTCGTGCATCTGTACAGTTTTGGCGCTTTGCATAACGATGCGCAGTTCAAAGAGGGCGAAACCTATAAGCCGCGTTTCTTGGCCTATTTGTCGTTTTTCACCTTTGCCATGCTGTTGCTGGTCACGGCCGATAATCTGGTGCAGCTGCTGGTTGGCTGGCAAGGCGTCAGCGTCGCCAGTTACCTGCTGATCGGGTTTTACTATCGCAAACCTGCGGCAGGTGCCGCGGCGATCAAGGCATTTGTGGTGAACCGTGTGGCTGATTTGGGCTTTGTGCTGGCTATTTTCGGACTGTTCTATCTGACCGACAGCCTCAAAATGGATGATATTTTTACCGCAGCGCCAAAGTTGGCGCAAACCCGGCTAGATTTCTTGTGGACCGACTGGAACGCTGCCAATCTGCTGGCCCTGCTGTTGTGCATTGGCGCGCTGGGCAAATCGGCGCAAATATTTTTACACAGGTGGCTGGCAGACGCGATGCAAAGCCCGACACCGGCTGCGGCAATCCACGCCACAGCCATGGTAACGGCCGGTGTGTTTTTGGTTTGCCGGATGTCGCCCTTGCTGGAATATGCCCCGCTTGCCATGACATTTATCGTTATCACCGGCGCAACCACGGCGTTTTTTGCCGCCAGTGTGGCGCTGGTTCAAACCGATATAAAACGGCTGCTTGCCTATTCTACCTGCAGCCAGCTGGGCTTTATGTTTGTGGCTGTCGGTGTCGGGGCCTATTCGGTGGCGATGTTGCATCTTTTCAGCTTTGCGTTTTTCAATACGTTGCTGTTTCTTGGCGCAGGTTCGGTTATCCACGCCATGCAACATGGGCAGGATCTGCGAAATTACGGGGCTTTGCGCAAAAGAATTCCGCTGACCTATTATGCCATGCTGATCGGCACGCTGGCCATCACCGGCGTTGGTATTGCGCTGACCACAATCGGTTTTGCCGGGTTTTTGTCAAGCGGGGCGATGATCCAAAGCACCTTTGGTGCCCGGACGCAGGCCGGAAATTATGCCTT
>DOHJ01000067.1:0-124 GCA_003535335.1 Paracoccaceae bacterium
TATGATAAAAAACGTGCGCAATTCTGACAATTGCGGATAAAGTATTTGCAACCGAAGGCTTTGATCGTTTCTCGATGAGCCAGTTGGCCGAAGCATGTGGTGTTTCAAAAGCCAATATTTACCA
>DOHJ01000067.1:445-598 GCA_003535335.1 Paracoccaceae bacterium
AAGCCAATATTTACCATTATTATAGCGGCAAGGATGTGCTGCTGTTTGATATTCTGGATACCGATCTAAAAGCTTTGCGTGACAGGATTTACAACGTGGATGTTATTGGTTTGTTGCCAAAAGAGACCTTGTATGCCGTGGTTCTGGAAACTT
>DOHJ01000067.1:920-1106 GCA_003535335.1 Paracoccaceae bacterium
GAAACTTTGATTGCCTATCAGGCTGCCGATCACCAGCACCGCATTCAGATCCGCCGGTTTGGCGTTATCCCAAGAGATCAGCAAAAGGTTTTACCTGTATATCAACGCGATTTGATCAAGCAATTGTCAGATATCGTACTCGCAATTTTACCCGATATTTTTATAAATGACGCAGCCAAATTACGC
>DOHJ01000067.1:1278-5431 GCA_003535335.1 Paracoccaceae bacterium
TAACGGGGCTAAATATCACACAAGAGAGGTCTGCCATACATGAAGCCAAACCAAGATCAAAACAACCTAAAACACCCATGGCCCAGGGTCAAAGCGAAGAACAAAATCTTCAACGCTTTGCTTTTGTGCGACTCTTTTTCCTTGAAATATGAAGCCCCATTACAGAAGCGTGGGTCTACACCCTAAGGCCCGCCGCCAGCAACAAAGCCCCGTCAAGCGCCGATCCTTTGGCCTTGATCACAGCAGCCCGGTATTGCGGCGGCAAATAGGTTTTGTAATGCGGCCCCAAACCACCGCTCAGGCACAAAGCTTCGCCCTCGGCATATCCAAGTGCGCTTAAGGCCCGAAGAATATAATCCGCGCCGGCCTGCATCAGACCGGTTGCGGTTTTATCCCCCCCCGTTGCCCCAGCAACGATTTTCGGGGCCAGTTTACCAAATTCTGCCGGCGTGGCACGATTACAAAAATCGTAAATATTGCGGGCATCCCCGTCATATCCGGCCAGCGTTTCGAGGGTCAGACCGGTATGGTTTTCAACCCCCTCAACACATAAAACTGTCTGGCGTAACAGCTGATGCCCCAACCACGCACCAGAGGCGTCATCGCCCAACATAAAACCCCATCCGCCCAGATATTTGGTGCCATCTTTCGTGCGCCGCGCCAGAAATGATCCAGTGCCAATCGGCGCAACCGAGCCATTTTTAGCCGCCAATGCCCCCGTTACCGATGTCACCGTATCCTCGACCACGCGCAGATTTTCAAATGGCAACCCGTCGGCAATCAAGCGGGCCGTTTTGTCATCGCGCACCCCGGCCAGACCTGCAAATGCAGCCGCTTTGGCCAAATCAGTCCGCGTTAGCCTTGCGGATTTTCGGGCCTGCTCGATTGCCTCAAGCAGATTGGCAAGCGCGTTTTGCGCATTGTTGGTCGGGTTTGCCGGCCCTGCCCTGCCCTCGCCAATAATTTTTCCGCCAGAATTGGCAATAGCCACACGGCACCCCGTGCCGCCGCCATCAATGCCGATAATGATATTCTCTGTCTGATCCATACTCTTAGCCATAAGAAATTTGTCCGTGAATGAAAAGCCGCAATGCTGCGCCCCTAAACCGGCACTTTATGAAAACAAACCCGAAACATCATAGCCCGCCCCGGCGGCCGCCGCGATTATTTCTTCAACAGGTTTTTTACCGGACTGCATCAGTGACCAGATGATTGTGCAACGGGTTCCACTGCGGCAATAGGCAAAAACCGGTTTGGCCAAATCCGGCAACAGCTTTGCGGTTTCCACCGCTTGGCGTTCGAGTTCAGGAAATGAAACTGCCGGTAGAAACCGAAATTCCATGTCCAGTTTTAGCGCCTCATTCCGGATCAGTTCGACATCCGGCTGCCCCGCAGCCTCGCCATCCGGTCGGTTGCAGATTATACTGCGGAATCCGGCATCGCGCAAAGTTTGCACATCTTCGACCGAGATTTGCGGACTCACTGAAAAATCGTCCGCTAGACGCCTGATATCCATCATTATTCGCATTCCTTTTTATTTCCGAGGCATCATAGCCGCGGATTTGAGCCTTTATCAATCGCCCGACCTATTGCCGGATCAAAACCTGCAAATCTGCCACATTGGTGCCGGTTGCCCCTGTCATCAGCAAATCTTCCGATGCCTTTAGCGCGTGATAACTGTCATTATTTGCCAGCATTTTTTCAGGTGAAACACCGGCCGACCGCATCCGTTTCAGGCTGTTGTGATCCACAATTGCGCCCGCCGCATCACAAGGGCCATCGCGCCCGTCCGTGCCGCCCGAAAGAAAGACCCAAGGCGCAGACCAGCCCTGTTTTTCGGCCAAAAACGCCAGACGCAGGGCCAGTTCCTGATTGCGTCCACCCAACCCGTCACCCTTGATTTGAACCGTGGTCTCGCCGCCAAACAAGGTCATCCCCTTGCCTGAATTGGCAACAATTTCAGCCGCGTCCTGCACATCTCCGACCAGCGGTGTTTCAACCAGTTTAGCTTGGGGTGCAGCCGTCTTCATTGCGGCAAGACTGATTGGATTTGATCCGACCAGTTGATTTTCGGCTTTGGGCAATGGCGGCAATTGGGCGGCAGGTACTGATAAATAATCTTGCACACAAACCGGTAAATTCTGCCATATCCCATAGGATTTCAGCAAAGTCACCGCCTGCTCCTTGCTCCCGACAGCGCCAACGGTTGGCCCACTGGCGATCAGGCGCAAATCATCGCCAATCACATCCGACAAGATCAGCGAGCGCACCTTTGCCGGTGCTGAAATTCGCAACAAACCACCGCCTTTGGTGCGCGATAATTGTTGGCGTACAAGGTTCATTTCACCAATCTCCGCGCCACAGCCCAACAACAGCCGGCTGACTTCGGCCTTGTCTTCCAAACCGATTCCCTGAACCGGAGCAGGCATCAAAGCCGAGCCACCACCACTGATCAAGGCAAGGATTTGATCATTTTCTGTAGCCTTTTGAAGAACTGTGATCACATCACCGGCAGCCTGTGCGCCCTTGTCGTCCGGCACCGGATGTCCAGCCGCATAAACCTTTGCATAATCTATATTTTTTGCATTTTCATAATTCGTGATCACAATCAATTCTGCTATGTCATCAAGAATTTCATTTGCTGCCTCGGCCATGCGCATCGCCGCCTTGCCCAAGGCCAAAACTATAATTCTACCGCCATCAGGCGGATTAATAACCGGCCGCTCAACCAAAGCAGACTTAACCGCCAGATACGGATCCGCCGCAGCCACACCAGCGGCAAAAACCGCCTTTGCCGTCTTTCTCATCTCCAGCACGCTCATGTCTGATAAACCACCCCTACCTCGTTTCTAATAATCGCCGCGATCTGCGCACAATCCTCCAGAGTAAATGTCAGAGGCAAGCGCATGTCCAGTATACTTTTCAACACCCGGTCGCTTTGTGGCAAGCTTTGGGCCGGTGCGTAACGCCAACTGTCGTAGCGCGAAGTAAAGCCGCTGGGTTCATCGCGCCCGAACCATTTCAACTCGACCCCGCGCGCACGACAGCGCTGCAAAACATCCTCGATTTTACCGGTTTGCCAATCCAGCAGTAAAAACTGGATGGAAGAGCCGACGAATTTTTCAACATCCGGCCGCTCGATCAGGGTTAGCCCCGCAGTGCCGCGCAAACCAGACTCGACAATCCGGTAGCGCGCATTCCACGCGGAAATTTGTTGATCAAGTGCCTTTAACTGGGGCCGCAAAATCGCCGCCCTGAGATTATCCATCCGGCCGGAAATATTTGGCACGTCATAACGTAAATCGGTATATGCCTCGGCCGGAGGGCCGGCAAGATGGCGATCATACAGCATGTAACTGCCCGAAAGCATCACCGCGCGGGCCATCAAAGCAGCATCATCACAAATCAGCAAACCACCCTCGCCCGAATTCATGTGTTTATAGGTTTGGGTCGAATAGGCGGCCATCACCCCGTGTCGCCCCGAAACCACCCCGTTCCAGCGCGCGCCCATCGTGTGGGCACAATCCTCGATCACCAAAACCGAAGCCGCATCGCATATTTCCATCAAGGCATCCATGTCACAAATATGTCCGCGCATGTGGCTAAGCAACAAAACCCGCGCCTTGCTGGTTTTGATTTTATCTTTTAGATCAGATAGATCGATGGTTAATGAATGATCCACCCCGACAAATACAGGCACCGCCCCAAGGCTGGCAATCGCACCGGGAACCGGCGCCAGCGTAAACGCGTTGCTCAGAACCTCATCGGCGCAAACCACCCCGACGGCCCGCAAGGCACAAGCAATGGCATAGCCGCCGGAGGCCACGGCAAGCGCGTATTTTGCCCCCGTCATGGCGGCAAATTCACATTCCAGCAACGCGGTTTCCCCGGCCTCGCCCTCTGCGACATTATACCGGTGCAGCCGCCCGTGACGCAGCACTTTTAATGCGGCCTGAATGCCATCTTCAGGGATCGGTTCCTGTTGGGTGAAACTGCCGGTAAATTTATCCGTCATGTATTAGACCTTATTAAACAATCAGCCGCTCCACCAGATCAAACAGCTGATCGTAATGATGCAACAACGCCTCGGGTTTCAGCGCCTCGATGTCGTGCCCGCTGGGCCCAAACGTAACCAAAACCGAAGGCACACCGG